>CALYNN010000015.1 GCA_945221685.1 uncultured Clostridia bacterium
GATCATGCCTAGTCTCGTGGGCTCGGAGATGTGTATAAGAGACAGGGATGGTGGTGAGGAGGGTAGCTGGACCATTTTCCCGGCTGATTAAATACCTCGCCCATAACCATATTGGAATAAGGTGCATTGTCAAGGTCAAACATAGTTGAAACAATTCTATGACCTGCGCCGCCCCACTGTCCTTTTCCGAATTCCTGATAAAGACAGTTGTCGGGATTATAGAATACAGGCTCCCATTGCCTTTTGTTGTCTGTAATTTGAACTAAAATCTCGCTGTCCTCAAGGGCAGTAACGCTTGCAGAGGTGCCTCTTGAAAAATGAATTGCGTAAGGAGTTTTCTGAAATGGATTTTCTCTTTTACATTCCTCATCAATTTTTCCGTCTGCAACACAAAATTTAATATCGCCCGAAAGAAGAAGAACTGCACATTCGTCGTTTTCAAAGCATAGCTCAAGATTAGCGCCCTTTTTCAGCTTATACACATATATGTCCATAAGCATTTCGGGATTAACGCCGTTTCTTTCGCAAAGAGTTTTTTTGCCGCTTTTGTCATAATCAGGTTTGAAAATCATCTTAATACCACTTATCCTTTGTAATTTTTTTAATATTTTCATATTCGCCCATAACGATTATATGCTCGTTTGATTTGAATATATAATCAGGGGAACTAATGGAAGATATTTTGCCGCCTGCTCTGTATGCTATAACATTTACGGAATGAGTTTTTCGCACATCAATTTGCGAAAGAGATTTTCCTATCCATTTTGAAGGAGGCTCTATTTCGTAAATTCCCGTGTCCTCGCTGAGCTTAAAGTAGTCGTAAATCGTTGAACTGCTGTATGATACCGCCATTGAATATGCCGTATCTCTTTCGGGATAAACAACCCTGTCTGCACCGTTTTGAAGCAAAAACTTTTCGTGAATAAGGGAAGACGCCTTTGATATTACGCATCTTGCTCCAAGCTCCTTTAGGTAGCTTGTAATAACAAGACTGTCCTGAAAATCGCCTACGCAAACAAAAACATAGTCGTAATCGTCAACTCCAAGTGCCTCAAGATTTGCTTTTACAGTGTAATCTCCTATTTCGGCATTTGTAACATTGGAGGAATATTCCTCGATTTTCGGCTCATTTTTGTCAACCAGCATAACATCGTTGCCCATAGCGCACAGATTTTCCGCCAAATGATGACCGAATCTTCCGGCGCCGATAATTAACATTGAATGCATTTGATAAAGTCCTTTCATTGCATATGAATTATATACATTATATTCTAACTACCCTATAAGAATATTTCCCTTTGGCTTTTGTGCCGTTGACGGTCTGCTGTCAAAATACAAGGTAAATGCAAACGTCAGTGAGGTTATTCTTCCTATAAACATAAGGGCAATTATAATCAATCGGGGAACAGTTGTAAGAAGTGGGGTTATCCCTGCCGACATACCTACCGTGCCTAAAGCCGAAAAGCATTCAAAAAGAATATCAAGAAAATCAAGCTCCGGCTGAACTATCGTTATAACCATTGCGCTTACGAATATTTCCGTCAGGTTAATAAAGAAAATAGCTGCCGCTCTTTGCATATAGTCGGGCGTAATTCTTCTTCCGAAAATTTCTATATCCTTTTTATTTTTCAGCGTAGCTGCAATGCTTAAAAAAAGTATTGCAATGGTGGTGGTTTTTATTCCGCCTGCGGTAGAGCCCGATGAACCACCGATAAGCATAAGAATATCGGTTACGAGCTTTGACTGCGAGGTTAACGCTCCCGTGTCAACGCTGTTAAAGCCTGCAGTTCTTGCCGTTGTACTGCAAAAAAATGCGTTCATCAGCCTTTGACCCAAGGGCATACCCTCAAGTGTGTTGCCGCCTTCAAATATCAAAAATAAAACGGTTCCCACTGCAAGCAAAATTCCTGTTGCCGTAATTACAAGCTTTGAGTGAACGCTGTATTTCTTAAAGTTAAATTTGTGGGCAATTATATCCTCCCATACAATAAAGCCTATACCGCCGATAATTATTAATGCGCATATGGTTAACATTATTACGGGATTGTCATTTACAGTAACAAGAGAAGAGCCTGCCTCAATCCTGCCCATAACATCAAAGCCTGCGTTGCAGAATGCAGATACAGAAAGAAATACCGCAGTATATAATCCGTTTTTAGGACCCATCTGAGGAATAAACTGGGTTGCAAGCATCGCCGCACCTGCCAACTCAAACAGTACGGTACCGCCGATTACTACTTTTACAAGGTCCTTGGTGTCTCCCTTATATATGGTGCCTACACTTTCCTTAAGCAGCAGCTTTTCCTTAAGTGAAAAATGCTTTTTCAAAAAGCGCATAAACAGTGTAAAGATAGTAATAAATCCAAGTCCGCCTATTTGAATTAAGCAAAGTATTACTATTTGACCGAAAAGCGTCCACTTGGTAAAGGTGTCAAATATAACAAGACCTGTTACACAGCTTGCGGAGGTTGCGGTAAAAAGCGCCTCAATAAAGCTGACAGAGCCTTGCTTAACCGAAACGGGAAGCATAAGCAATAAAGTTCCGATTAAGATAATTCCGATAAAGCTGAGCGCTACCGAACGGGGATACGAACGGTAATAATTTTTGTTCTTAGAAATTTTTGCGTTAATGTTTTCCAAAATAAAAACTCCGAAAAGAAATTATGGCAATCGGCGCATACAGTAAGAATTACCGATTGCTTGCCGGATGATAGTTCGGCACTATTTTCATCAGCTTTTCCCTGACATTAGCTTCGTCAATATCTTCAAGATATTTCATCATAGCGGTGAAATTATTTTTTTCAACTGTCATAGGCTGATTAACAAATATTTTTTCGTTGGCGGTTTTTTTCATTGATGTTCTTTCGCTTTCCATTGAAAGCTCCTCATAAAGCTTTTCACCGGGGCGAAGTCCCGTTATCTCTATGCCGATTTCATCAACCGAAAAGCCGGAAAGCTTAATTAGGTTTTCGGCTAAATCCATAATTTTAACAGGCTCACCCATATCAAGCACGAAAACCTCACCGCCCTTTGCAAGCCCTCCTGCCTGACACACAAGCTGTGCCGCCTCCGGTATTGTCATAAAATACCTTGTAATATCGGGGTGAGTAACCTTAACGGGACCGCCTTTTTCAATCTGCTTTTTAAATATGGGAATAACGGAGCCGTGAGAGCCAAGCACATTGCCGAAGCGAACTGCGGCATATTTGGTGCTTTGGCTGATCTCATTCATATACTGAATAATTATTTCGGTAACACGCTTTGTTGCTCCCATAACATTAGTGGGGTTAACCGCCTTGTCGGTAGAAAGCGTAACCATTTTTTCAACCTTAAATTTGTCTGCCGCCACAGCAACATTGTAGGTGCCGAAAATGTTGTTTTTAACGGCCTCGCAGGGTGAATCCTCCATAAGCGGAACATGCTTGTGTGCCGCTGCGTGAAATACTACCTGAGGATGAAATTCCTCAAATACCTCGTTAAGTCTTTCCGAGTCACGAACGGAGCCGATTCTTACCTGAATATCTATTTTACCTGCGTATCTTTCGTTAAGCTCATTAGCAAGCTCAAAGGCACAGTTTTCGTAAATATCAAAAATAACTATGGTTTTGGGCATATATCTTGCACACTGCATACAAATCTCGGAGCCGATGGAGCCTCCGCCACCGGTAACAAGTATTGTTTGCCCGATAAGATAACTGCACACCTTTTTATCAAGCTTTACCTCGTCACGGGAGAGCAGGTCGTTAATATCAACATTTCTTATTTGGCGCATCGATGTGCCGTCGTTTAATATTTCCTCAAGGGAGGGAGTAGTTTTTACCGGTTTTCCGGTTGTCATAGCTATTTTGACAATTTCGTTTGTCCTTTTTCTTGTAGCTGACGGAATTGTTATCACTATTTCGTCAACATCGTATTTGTTAACTAATTCGGGTATTTCCTCGCAGTTACCTGCAATTTTAACACCGTGAAGCTTCTTTTTTCTTTTTGCCGGATTATCGTCAACCGCCACAACGGGATATGCTTTTTCCCACCTGTTGTTTTTCATATCCTCAATAATTGTGTTTCCCATATAGCCTGCGCCCACAATCATTACACGCTTTTGATTCGATCCCTTGTTATGAATAACGGATTTTCCTCTGAATCCGTAGCGCAGAATTCTGTATCCTATTCTCGGAGCTGAGGTAATTACTACAATAAATACTAAGGCGATAATATAGTCGTAGTAAAACAAAACGCGCTGGTGAAGAATTTGCTGAAATATAATTTTGTCGATAGCCATTAAAATCAGCGCATTTACAATGGAGGCCTCGCCGCATGATATCATTTCCTTAATTCCGGCAAAGGTCCAAACGCTTCTGTAAAGCTGAAATATATAGTTAACCGTAAGCATAGCGACGGTAACGGCTATTATGTGCCACGGATTAAATACAACAGCCCTGTAAGGCGGTGCGTCTGCTATTATGTATGATAAGGAAACTATTGACAGGTTGAAAAGGATAATATCACACAGTACAAGCAAAAGCTTTTTAATTTTGCCCAAAAAGTTTGTTTTGTCCATCACGCTATTTCCTTCCTTAATTTTATCTTGCCCAAACCTTTATGCTTCCCTGCTTCAGTTAATCTTCCTTTTTCCTTCTTATCTTTTCCTTAATCTTTCGTACAGTAACTGCAAATAAGGAAATTATCACCGTCGCTCCGGCAATAGCAAGGGGAACAATGTATATCTGCCTGTTTTCCGCAAGGGCGTCAAGATTAACGCCGACTCTTGAAAGAACTGTTTTTGCGGTTTTTTCGGTGGTAACAACTGTTTGCTCTGCCTTGCCGACAACCTTTCGAGTGCTGCTTGCTTCGTGAACCTTAGTTACATCTGCCACCGCCTGTGTAACGGTAAAATCACATTGCCTGTAAAGTGTGTCGTTTGCGCAAACAACAACTGTTGCCGTGCCTTCGCCTATTGCTTTAATTTCGCCTGCCGAGCCTATTTCTATTATTCCTTCTTCGTCACAGAAGTAGCCAACAACCGCCGGTGCATTTTGTGGCTCAACCGAATAGTTAAGCTTTACCGTATCGCCCACCTGAAGCTCATATGTTGACGCGTTGATGGAAAGCTTGGTGACCTCGGTCTTTGCAGTGGTTTTTGCCGTTGTTGACGCCTTGGTAGATGTGGAGGCTTCCTTTTTTGTCGTCTTTTTTTCGGTCGTTTTCTTTGCAGTTGTGCTTACTGCAGTAGTTTTCTTTGTTGTGGCTTTTTTAGTCGTAGTTTTTTTAGTCTTAGTTTTTTTTGCCGTGGTTTTTTTTGCCGTGGTTTTAACGGAGCCTTTGCCGCTTGAAACCGAAGCAAAGTCAGGCTCGCCATAGCCCATAATAGAGCTGATGTTGTTGTATGGCTTTGAGCCGCTTTTTGTGGAGCTTCTTGCCTTAACCTCACCGGAGCAGTTTCCCTCAATAGTATAAACCGTGCTTCCCGAGGTGTAATCAACTATACCCACATGCTGAGAAGAGCCGTTGCCGCTCCAGTCAAAAAATATCAAATCTCCGCTTTTTGGGGTGTATCCGCTTGAGGCCTTGTGATACCTGCCCTTGTTTGAAAACCAGCTAATCATACTGTTGCAGTTACCGCCGCTGGGAATGATATTGCCGTAAAGCTTTGTATCGTATGCGTTGCCTGCCTTGTTGAAGCACCACAGCACAAAGGTTGTGCACCAGCCGCCCTGATAGCCGTACCAGTTTCCGTATTTTGAATGTGTTGATGAATCCTTATATCCTATCTCCGCCTGAGCAACGGAAACCACCTTGCTTCTCAGCTGATTTTCCGTTGCCGCGTAAACGGCAGAAGGAAACAATACTGAACAAATTACAGTGGCTGCGAGAAAGAGCGATAAAATTCCTGATGATTTTTTCATTGAACTGTTCTCCGGCGCATTTTTTTATATTCCTAAAATATTATAACTTATTAAAAGAAAATGTCAATTATATTATCTGATACTTGTTACTGTTGTCGTTTAGTTTAGAAATATTTAATATTTTATTTGTATATTTCGGAGCAGGTGTATATTGAAAAATATTTCATGCTTTGGTAAAATATAAACGAACGATTTGCTATTTTACCGATAGGAGAGGGAAGAATATGAAAAAATTAGAGCAGTGTGAGCTGGAGCATGTCACTCCCGAGGAGGTTGGTGTTGACAGTAAGGTCATTACCGAATTTGTTAACGAGATTAACGAAAAGGGCCTCGGACTCCAAAGCTTTACCGTTGTATGCCGTGATAAAATATGCGCCCAGGGATTTTTTAAGCCCTATTCCGCAGATTATCCCCATGTGCTTTATTCAATGAGTAAGTCGGTAACCTCAACTGCAGTTGGCTTTGCGGTCAGCGAGGGCTTGCTTAATCTTAACGACAGGGTAGTGCAGTTCTTCCCTGAATACACAATGAGTAAGCGACCTTTTAACAGAATGTTAACCGTTCGTATGCTGTTGACTATGCACAGCGATAAGCTTATCACCGTCCTGGACGAAAAGGAGCATAAGGACTGGGTAAACAGCTTTCTCGGTGCAACCTTCCTGCTTCCTCCAAACACTAAATTTAACTATATTTCCGAAAATACCTTTATGCTTTCTGCTATTGTTTCCAAGGTAACGGGTATGAGCGTTATTGATTATCTCTATCCCCGTATGTTTGAGCCTCTCGGAATAGAAAAGCCGTTTTGGGAAACAGACGGCGAGGGCAACAACGCAGGCGGCTGGGGACTCTATATGAAGAGCGAGGACCTTGCAAAATTCTTTCTACCGTATATTCACGGCGGTAAATGGATTGACGGTACTCAGCTTATTCCCGAAACATGGGTAAAGGAGGCAACAAGAAAGCAGGTTAATTCCGTAACCGACGGATTTATAGATAATATGGAGGGCTACGGCTACCAATTCTGGCGTAACCCTATTGCAAACAGCTACCGCGCCGACGGTCTTTTCGGTCAGCGTTGCTTTATGTTTCCCGATTACAACGCCCTTGTTGTTCTTAATTGCGGTGAAGCAGAGGACTATAATATTATGAAGGTGTTTTGGAAATATTTTCCTCAATGCTTCGGCTATGAGCCGCTTCCGCCAAATAAGGAGGCTCATAACGAAATGCTTCGCGTTATAGAGAATTGTCATGTTGAGGATTTGCCGGCAACCCCTCGAAATATTGCTATGGAGCAAATGGTGTCCGGCAGACTTATCAAGTGTAAAACCTCTGAATTTGTTTCTGTTGTTACGGTATCAATTACCCAAATGCTCTATAACAAGCCGGGAAAAATCAACGAAATGAAGCTTACATTTGACGACGAAAAGCTTAATTTCTATTGGCGTGAAAAGGAATATGAAAACACCATTGAGGTAGGACTTGACGGCGAGTACCGTGTGTCCGAAATTACTCTTGGTGATTTGCATTATCATACATATTCAAAGGCGGCTTGGCAGGAGGACGGATCTCTTAAGCTGTGGATAAGACCTATTGAAACTGCCCATGTGCGAAAGTTTACCTTTATTTTCGGTGACAACAATAATGTAAAAGTAATTAACGAAATGACTCCGCGGCTTGAGGATTTAATAATTTACTATATGACCTTTACAGGCTATCCCGTAAGAAGCGAAATTACCGAAGATGTTATAAAGGACGCTGTTAAAACTCTCGGAATTCCCATTGTTGAGCCGGATTTCAAGGGCACCTTTGAGGATTTAGCAACCGAATAAAAAGCATAAAATAATAACTGCACCTCGGCTGAAGCTGAAGTGCAGTTTTTTATTGTATTTAACTCTATTTTACAATAAACATTTTAACCGTTTTAAAATTACCCAGTCCCTCAAAAATATCGTCATACTGTGCGGCAAGCCAATTGCAGTATTCCTCAATCTCGCCGGCAGTATCAATATTGTCAAACAGTCCGTATTCGTTTAGCTGATTTGCATATTCACTTCTGACCTCGTCGGAAATATTTTCAAAGAAGGGAAAATCGTTTGTGAACTCATCGTCCATATACTGTATTTCCTCACTGCTCATCGTAAGGTAATCCATACCCAGCACCGAGGTGTAATAATCCTCGGCGCATACATCGTAGCCGATAAATTCTTCAGTGTATTCGTATGGCTTTTCGTCTGTATCGCAGTATAGCAAAAGCATAGTCTCAGTACCGTTTTTGTTCAGCAGAGAGCATAGCTCCTTTGCGTCGTATATCGAATAGGGAGAAAGGGCAATAAGCTGAGAGTCAAAATCAATATATCGGTCAATGTACGCTCTTACTTTTTCACCAACCTTTTTGTTTTCACAAAAGTCGCCCAAGCAGTTTGTTGCACCGACTCAGCAGTACATTTCCTCCTGCTTTTCGCATATAATAAGTCCTGTCATAGCCAATGACCTCTCTGTTGCTTCGCATTATGCAAAGCTTTAATTTCTTTCAGGTGTGTTATACAGATGAATTCTTCCGGCATCATTAAAGGCTTTAATTGTCATAACGCAGATGGGAACTATAAACATACCCAAAAAGCCGAAAAGCTTAAGACCGAAATAAAGTCCTGCAAGTGTAACAATTGGGTGAACCCCCAAGGAATTGCCAACGATTTTCGGCTCAAGATACTGTCTGATTACGGAAATTACAACATAAACTATAATCAGTCCCAAGGCCTGACCGTAGTTGCCCATAATAACGCTTATAACTGCCCAGGGAATTAAAATTCCGCCTGACCCTGCAACAGGTAAAATATCAAATATTGCCGTTGCAGCGGCAATCATAACTATATAGCCGTTGTCCATTACGCCTATCAGGTTCAGTATTGTAAAACCCAGGAAAAGCTCGCAGAAGGTTATAAGCATAATTATTCCGTAGGCTCTCATCATTTTAAGAACTGTTTTTGAGAAAATCTGTTTAACCTCGCTTAAAAGGTTTTTGTTGCTTTCGGGAAGCTGAAGCTTAATAAAGCTTACAATCTGCCTGTAATCCTTTGTAAAGAATATCCAAGCTATGATTCCGATAACAATGGCAATCAGCGCCGAGGGAATATTTTTTACAATTCCGTAAATTCCGGTGATGCCGTTTGTAACTCCGTTAGTAATTGATTTTGCATCAACTCCGATAGAGGATAAATCAAAATCCTTTACTACAGTGTCAAAATTATTAATAAGATTAGAGAAGGTAGAGTTAATTGAGTCGCTGACGGTAGTATAAATTCCGTCAGGCAGGAATTTAAGCAGGTGAAGAATTTCGCCCTTTAAAGTTGTTAAAAACGACGGAATATCGTTTAACTGGTCTGCAAGGTATGATATGAAATTAGCGATTTCTCTGCCGATAAGTGCAATAATTGTTACAACGGGACCGATGATAATCAGCACGCAAAGCAGTACCAGCAAAATTGACCACACGGCATGGCATTTGTTTTTTGTTCTTTTGTCAAGCCCACGCAAAGGCTGTTGAAGCAATACCGCAAAGATAAACGACAGTAAAAACGGTGCCGCGACACCGCAGCAGTATTTAAAAAACAGAAACACAAGCCCTAAAATCATTGCCGCAAATGCAACATTAATAATAGCGTCGCGCCTTTTTTGAACTTTTGGATTCATATTTTCAACTTCCTTACAAACAGACTTTTGTAGATTATGACTATATTTTAATAAAGAAGCGGCAATTTATCAAGTAGTTATTAACAGATTTAAGATTTTTTTAAAATTTTCTCTTGATACTTTAATCGTTTTTTGTTAATATATAAGAAATGTTCTCGACTGTAAAACAGTTGTCCGTGTACGGAGGACAGAATTATGGAAAAGGTTAAATATTATCTTGTAAATTCAACTATCCTTCCGGCTGTTTATTCAAGGGTTATAGAAGCCAAGGGTTATTTGGCGTCGGGTGAAGCCGCCTCTGCCTCTCAGGCTGCAAAAATGGCAGGTATATCCCGAAGTGCATACTATAAATACAAGGATGCTATTTTTGAGTATAATGGCGAAAACGGCGACGATACGGCAACCATCAGCGCAAAGCTTAAGGATAATGCCGGTGTCCTTTCCTCGCTTATGAGCGAGCTGTATAAGGCAGGAGCAAATGTGCTTTCCGTTAACCAAAGTATGCCGGTTAATTCGGCGGCAGATGTTTCCGTTACAGTCAGAATTACCGAAATGACTGTTTCTCTTTCTCAGCTTGTAGATAATATAGGCAGGCTGGAGGGCGTTAATTCGGTAAGCATTAATTAGATCTACTGTCAGTTTGTATCATATAGGAGGTTTATTATGAAGGTAGCTGTTATGGGTTACGGAACGGTAGGTTCCGGAGTTGTTGAGGTTATTGAGACTCACAGCGATTCAATCCCTAAAAAAATCGGAGGCGAAGCTCTTGAGGTTTCCCGTATTCTTGATTTAAGAGATTTTCCGAACGATTCCCACAGGGATTTATTTACAAAGGATTTTAACGATATTTTAAATGACGACGAAATAAAAATTGTTGCCGAAACAATGGGCGGCGTTAATCCTGCATTTGATTTTACAATGAAGCTGCTTAAGGCAGGAAAAAGTGTTGTTACCTCTAACAAGGAGCTGGTGGCTCAAAAGGGACTTGAGCTTCTGAGCTGTGCTGAGGAAAACGGCGTAAACTATTTGTTTGAAGCTTCTGTAGGCGGAGGCATTCCGATTATCAGACCGCTTACTCAATGCCTTGCCGCAAACCATATTGAAGGCATTGCAGGTATTTTAAACGGCACAACTAACTTTATTCTTACAATGATGATAGAGCAGGGAATGTCCTTTGACGAAGCACTGAAAATAGCGCAGGATAAGGGATATGCCGAAAAGGACCCGACAGCAGATGTTGAGGGTCATGATGCCTGCCGCAAGGTATGTATTCTTGCGTCCCTTGCATTCGGCAAGCATGTGTATCCCTCTCAGGTTGAAACAGAGGGTATAACAAATATTACTCTTGAGGATGTTTCCTATGTTAATTCTGCCGGTGGAGTTATAAAGCTTTTAGGTCAGATTAAATATATCAGCGAGGAAAAAATTGCGGCTTTCGTAAGCCCTGCCGTAGTTTATAACGGCTCACAGCTTGCGTCGGTTAAGGATGTGTTTAACGCTGTGCTGGTAAGAGGCGATGCAGTTGGCGATGTTTGCTTCTACGGTGCAGGCGCCGGAAAGCTTCCCACCGCTTCGGCAGTAGTTGCCGATGTTATCGACTGTGCAAAGCATACCGAAAGAAAAAAGATTTTCGGTTGGGGCGCAGGCGACGAGGACTATGTTGTTGATTATAAAAGCACAATTAAAATGCCGTTTTATGTTAGGGCAAAGGCAGACTGTGCAGATATAAACGGACTGTTTTCCGAGGTTAAGTATCTTTCAAGAAAGGGTCAGCCGTCGGACGAGGTCGCTTTCATTACGGATATTATGACAGAAAACGAGCTTAGGGATAAGCTAAAGAGCGTTGATGTTATCAATATAATTAAGGTTACAAGCTATTAATACCGTTATTACAGGAGGACATAATATGGGACTTATTGTTCAAAAGTTCGGCGGTTCATCTGTGGCAAACGCCCAGCGTGTTATGAATGTTGCAAAAATTGTAACAGACACATATAAGCAGGGCAACGATGTTATAGTAGTCGTTTCAGCTCAGGGTGATACTACCGACGACTTAATTGAAAAGGCAAACGAAATCAATCCCAACGCCGCAAAAAGAGAAATGGACCAACTCTTAACGGCAGGCGAGCAGATTTCAATATCGCTTCTTGCGATGGCTATCGAAAAGCTTGGCTTTCCGGTAATCAGCCTTTTAGGCTGGCAGGCAGGCTTTAATACAAATTCAATTTATACTGCCGCAAGAATTAAAAATATTAAACCAAACAGACTTCAGGCTGAAATTGCCAAGCACAATATTGTTGTTGTTGCCGGCTTTCAGGGAATAAACAGGTACGACGACCTTACAACTCTCGGCAGAGGCGGCTCCGATACCTCGGCAGTTGCCATTGCGGCGGCGCTTAAGGCTGATAAATGCCAAATATTTACAGATGTTGAGGGCGTTTACACCGCCGATCCCCGTAAGGTTGAAAACGCCAAAAAGCTTAAGGAGATTACTTATGATGAAATGCTTGAGCTTGCAACCCTGGGGGCACAGGTTCTTAATAACCGTTCAGTAGAAATGGCAAAAAAATACGGAGTAGAGCTTGAGGTTCTCTCCTCACTAAATCCAGTTCCGGGCACTATTGTTAAGGAGGTAGCAAAAATGGAAAAAATGCTTATTCGCGGTGTAACAAAGGATAAGGATGTTGCACTTGTTTCAATCTTAAATTTACAGGATACTCCCGGCGTGGCTTTCAAAATTTTCTCAAAGCTTTCGTCAAAGAATATTAATGTTGATATTATTCTTCAGTCCTTCGGCAGAGACGGCACAAAGGATATTGTTTTTACCGTAAGCAAGGAAAACGGACCTGTTGCCGTAGAGCTTCTTGAAAATATGCTCGACGATTGCAAAATCGTTTGCAATACCGAGGTTGCCAAGGTTTCAATAGTAGGTGCAGGTATGGAATCTCACCCCGGCACCGCTTCAAAAATGTTTGAGGCTCTCTATGAGTCAAACATTAATATCCAAATGATTTCAACATCGGAAATTAAAATTTCGGTTGTTATCAATGCCGATGACGCAGACAGAGCTGTTTCCGCAGTTCATAAGGCTTTTATACCAAACGACTAATCGCGAAAATATAATAAGCATAAAAAGAGAGAGGTAACACTAACACCTCTCTTTTTTTACGCTTGTTTTTCGTCTATAACATCTGTTACTGTCAGGTGTGTTCCGTCAACCTTAAAGCGAACATCAAAGCCGGCATATTTTACGCCGTAAATTCTTTCGCTGTCGTGTTGGTATGCAGGTCGCGGATCCTGCTTCAGTATTCCGCCAATGCCTGCCCGCTTGTCTTGGGGCAGTCTGCTTAACAGGCTTTCGGAAAATTCAACTTCTAAAGAATAATCCGTAAACTCTTGGGCAAAGCCCTGAACTGCGTCGGGTCTGCTGTCGGTATAGGTAATGTACGGCTTAATGTCATATATGGGAGTTCCGCTAATCATATCCGTTCCCGAAACCCAAAGCACCGTTCCGTCGTTAACCGTTTTTTCTGTCTTAATAAGCTTTACGCAGGAAAGACCTATGGGATTAGGTCTAAACGGCGAACGGGTTGCAAAAACGCCCTTACGCCTTTCACCGCCCAAACGGGGCGGGCGAACGGTAGGGGAGAACTCTTCTCTTATGCTTTCGCTGAATTGCCACAAAAGCCACAGGTGAGAAAATTCTTCAATACCCTCCAAAGCCTCGGGAGCTCTGTATTCAGGCTCAAAAACGATTTTTCCCGTTAGCTCATCAACAAGCCCCGACTGTCGAGGCACGCCGAATTTTTCGGGCAAATCCGTATATATTCTTGCTATTATCTTCATAAATCCTTTTCCTTTTCTTTTAGGATAACGGTAATAATTGTGTATAATCTATCTTACTATGAATTCCTTAACAACGCCGAGAACCTCTCTTAAATAGAAAATCGACTTATCAAAAAATGTTGAGCCTGAGCTGATTGTTCCAACCTCCAAGCCTTGCTTTTTGCAAATCATTTTTGCTCTTTTTAAGTGGTAGTCAGAGGATACAATTGCAATATCCTGACTTAAATTCTCTTTTTCAATAAGCTCCATTGAATATTTTATATTGGTTTCGGTGTTAACACTTTTGTCCTCTATGTAAAGGCGTGATTTATCTATGCCCATTTCGGTTAAAAGGTTATACATACATTGAGCCTCGCTGATGTTTTCATTCTGTCCCTGACCTCCCGAAAGAACCGCAACACTGCTTTCATTTTCAGTCAAATAATCGTAAGCGGCTCTTACCCGACTTTTAAGCGTGAAGCTTGGAGTATCGCCCTTAACGGCACAGCCTAATACAATAATGGTTTGTTGGTTGTCGCTGTGACCGGGCGCCTCGTAAATTATACTTCCCAAGGCAAGAGAAAAGCAGATTACGCCCACCGCAAGCACCGAAGCCACCGCAGTAACAAGTATTCTGCCCCTTTTTGATTTTGAAAGGTGCTTGCATAGTTCAATGATTTTGCTCCAAAAAACAGTTACGGCTATTATGCCCACGCAAAGTATAATTCCGAAAACATTTCCTATATTGAAAATATTGTGAAATATGGGAACGATAAGCGTTACGAGAACAAATAGAGCAGCACCGACTATCAGTATTTTAACTATTGCTTTCGGTATTTTCATTTGTAAGCTCCTTTATTTTTTTAATGCAAAGCAATGCCGTAAGTATTACCGCGGCACACATAAGTAAAGCGGCGGCAGCGGCAACCGACGGATGACGGGGAATTGCGAATTTAATAATTCTTGTTAAAAAGCTGATAGGAAAAATACTGTTGAGCATAAAAAGAGCTATGGCTTTGTTGCCTGCAATTTTTATAACCTCATTTTTACTCAGCTCGCACCGCAGACTGTTAATTGCAAGAAAGAATATAAGTCCCGAAGCAACCGTCGCAAAAAGCGAAGCGGCGGCAAACATTATTTCCCAATGAGTATAAAATAAAATCGGAAATGCCCAAATGCAGTATATTTCGGTAACAGAGCCCAAAACTGCGCTGAAAACAGCGGCGAATACGGCAACAATTAAACAGCCTTTATAGTTTTTCATAAGTCTTTTTCTTTCGTATTCCGTATGCTCTGCTATCTGCACCGCAGGCTTCTCGCCTGTAAGCAGCTCGTCGATTGTAACTTCCAAAACCTCGGAAAGCCTTGGTAAAATAGTTATATCCGGAAAGCCGTCGCCCTTTTCCCATTTGCTTACCGTTCTGTTGCTTACATTAAGCAGCTCACCAAGCTGAATTTGGTTTAAGCCCTTTACCTTTCGCCTGTCGGCAATTATTTTTCCAGTTTGCTTTGAATCCATTTTTTTCGCCTCCCGTGAGGTGTTGCTTTCTTTCAAATTGATTGTAGCATAAAGTACCGAAAAACACAATGTATGCTTTGCAGAATAAATCCACGCACCGTGGAAGTAACGAAGCTTCGGGGGGGTTGAGATAAAAAATTGGCAGGTGCCCAATGAAAAAAACACAGAACACCTGCCGAAAACGCGTAACGCAATATTAAATTAATTCATAAATGCCGCAATGCCTACGCCTAAACCGCTTACTGCCATAAGCGCCGCCATAATTATTGCAGTTATTTTAACCCATTTTCTTTGATTCATAGTTAACTCCTGTATTAGTCCATAATTTTATCAGCCTCGCCGAGAAGCCTTTCTGCAATTTTTTCTGCTTCGTCCTTGCTGTTTCCCACAGCGGTAATATAAGCCTTGATTTTCGGCTCTGTTCCCGAGGGGCGTACAATTATTTTATTGCCGTCGGTAAGCGTGTATGCAAGAACATTTGATTTCGGAAGCTCAATAACGATTTCGGTGCCGTTTACAATATCGGTTGAAACCGAGGTCTTGTAGTCGTCTGCCTTTGTTACCGCCATGCCTGCAAAGGAAACGGGAGGATTGCTTCTGAGTCCCTCCATAATCTGCGACATCTTTTCCATTCCTGCAGCACCCTCAAAGGTGTAGCTTGAAACCTTGTTGCAGTAGTAGCCGAATTCGTCGTAGATTTCGTCCATAACCTGTGCAAGAGTTTTGCCCTGTGCCTTGTAAAATGCTGCCATTTCGCAAATAAGCATAGAGGCCACTACCGCATCCTTATCCCTTGCGTGGGTGCCTGCAAGATAGCCGTAGG
>CALYNN010000016.1 GCA_945221685.1 uncultured Clostridia bacterium
AGCCTCTATATTTGCCTGAAGAATACCGAATTTATTGCCGATATCGTAGCGCGTGCCCTCGTAATCAACGGCAACAACGCCCTTTGTTTGAGCAAGTGTTTTCATAGCGTCCGTAAGCTGAAGCTCGTTTCCGGCTCCAAGGGGAGTATGCTCAAGAATTTCAAAAATTTCAGGCGGCATTACTACTCTGCCTAAAATGGAATAGTTTGACATAATTTCGTTAAGGGCGGGCTTTTCAATCATATCGGTACAGCTATAGCAGTTATCCTCCAGCGGACTGACTGCCAAGGAGCAGTATTTTGTAATTGCCTCGTCAGAAACCTCTTTAACTCCTACTGCGCCCTTGCCGTATTTTTCGTAGGCGTCGCAAAGCTGCTTGGTTACGGGGTTATCCGAAATAATTACATCATCGCCGTAAAGCACTGCAAAGGGCTCGTTGCCCACAAAGCTTTTTGCACAAAGCACTGCGTGGCCAAGTCCCTTTGTCTCCTTTTGCCTGATGAAATAAATGTTGCCGAAATCGGAGCATTTCTTTACATCCTCATAAATATCCCTTTTGCTTTCGCTTTCCGCAAGCTTTGCTTCAAGCTCAAAGGCGTGGTCAAAATGGTCCTCAATAGCACCCTTGCCTCTGTTTGTTATAATAAGCACATCTTCAATACCCGAAGCAAACGCCTCTTCAACTATGTACTGAATTGCAGGCTTGTCAACAATATTAAGCATTTCCTTAGGAATTGCCTTTGATGCAGGAAGCACTCTTGTGCCCATACCTGCCGCGGGAATTATTGCTTTTTTAACTTTCATATCAGATACCGCCTTAGTATTTTTTAAAGCTTTGAAATAAATGATGATAAAATATCAAGCACTAAATAAGCCAGCACAGGTGCAAAAAAGCTTATTCCGCCCAATTTATTAAGGTAAAGGGTTTTCATCTGCTCCTGAGATAATTCGGTGTTCATTTCAAAAAGAGGATTTTGACCGAAGCTTCCGCCCTCCTCAAGATTAGAATCAACCTTGTTGAGAATGCCAAACACCTTTGAACGATAAAATTTATCGGCAAAAAGCGCACAGAAGATGTTAATAACAAGACCTACCGCCGACAGTATCAGTATCATAGGCAGCACTGCCTGATAATAGGGCATAAGCTGATTCAATAATTCCTCGGTAGGGTTTGTAAGCACCTCCTTGTGAGATGAAACAAAATTCATAAAGGCAGTATATTCCTCGGTGTAAATTCCCTGAACAACAAGGTTTACCGCAAGCCTTACTGCCATAATTATTATTCCTTCTTTATACATTTTTCTAAACATATAATAGTAAGGACCAAAGAAAAATGCGCCCCAATTCCATGATAAAGCTTTGTTCCTCTTAAATTTGGGAATAAATCTTTTTGTGTTGGACACAACAACAGACGCAATATCCGAAACGCTTTTTCCGTCTATTTCCTCGCGGCTGTTTCTGTACTGCTCTTGGCTTGCAGAGGTATATACCTCCTGCGCTCTGCCGATAACGGTTTTTTCGTTAACCGTCAGTCTTTCGCCGCACTCACAGCAAAAGGCGCTTGTGCTCTTGTTTTCCGCGCCGCATTTGCCGCATTTTACAGTTTCGCTTTTTTCGGCGTTTTCGGGATTTAAAAAGTACCGATTAGAAGCCTCGTTGCTTTGGACATTTTCTTTTTCGCTGTCAGGCTTTTCCTGTTGCTCCTGAATACTGTTGTGGTCTGAATTGCCGCTTTTATATTCATAGCCTGATGTATGCTTGTCTGCATTGGCGCATTTGCCCAGCCTGTTGTAGCACTCGCGGTGGTGAGGTGTTCCGCAAAGGGGACAGATTACTATATCATCTTCCTCATTAAATTTTTTGTCGCAAACAGGGCAGGCTTCACCGTTTTTAAAAATCATTGTTAATTCCTTCCGTTTTAAAGGTAATATATATTATACATTATGTTAGCATAATAAATCAATAATTTAGTTAAAATAATATTAATGTATTTTAAACTTGAAATATATTTTTTATTTGTATATAATAATATGAACGATAAACAGGTGTTTACATATGGATAAGAAATCGTCGGTTAGTTAAGGAGATTTTTATGATTGAATATGAGGAACTCAGGCTGAGATTGCTTGATAGTGAAAAAACGGTCAAAAACTTAAAGGAAGCCCTTGCAGTAGACGCACTGAAAAAAGAGGTTGAACAGTTAGAGGAGCTAAGCAGTGCTCCGGATTTTTGGGACGATATGGAAAAAAGCCAAAAGACTATGCAGAAAATAGGCTCTCTTAAGGCTAAAATAAATTCCTATGAAGCCGTTAAAAACGATTTTGACGACGCGTTGGTTATGATAGAGCTTGCCAACGAGGAGGACGACGCAGACCTTATTGACGACTGCACCGCCTCTGTTGAAGAAATTGAAAAAAGGCTGGAGGCTTTAACCCTGTCAACGCTTTTAAGCGGTGAGTTCGATAATAACAACGCTCTGCTTACCTTTCACGCCGGCGCAGGCGGTACCGAGGCGCAGGATTGGGCGGAAATGCTTTTCAGAATGTATAACCGCTGGGGCGAGAGGCACGGCTATAAGGTGTCTACTCTTGATTATCTTGACGGCGATGTTGCCGGAATTAAGAGCGCCACAATTCTTGTTGAGGGTGAAAATGCCTATGGCTATCTTAAGGGCGAAATGGGAATTCACCGCCTCGTGCGTGTGTCGCCCTTTGACTCCTCCGGCAGACGCCATACCTCCTTTGCTTCCCTTGAGGTTATGCCTGAAATTGACGACGATACCGAGGTTGAAATTCGTGAGGAGGATATTAAAATGGATGTTTACCGAGCCTCAGGCGCAGGCGGTCAAAAGGTAAACAAAACCTCCTCTGCCGTAAGGCTTACCCATATTCCTACGGGAATAGTGGTATCCTGCCAGATTGAGCGCAGTCAGCACCAAAACCGCGAGGTTGCCATGCGTATGCTTAAATCAAAGCTTGTGGAAATTAAAGAAAGAGAAAACCTTGAAAGAATAGAGGATATTAAAGGCGACCAAAAGGAAATAGCCTGGGGAAGCCAAATCAGGTCTTATGTTTTTATGCCCTACACAATGGCAAAGGACCACCGCACAGGCTACGAAATGGGAAATATTAACGCTGTTATGGACGGCGACATAGACGGCTTTATTAACGCATATTTAAAAATGAAATCAGTAGAGGGAGCTGAAAATCAATAATGGAAAGGATAGAAGGAATACTTAATATTGCTTCTGCTTCGGGATTTTCATTAAGACTGTTAATTGCAATTTTGCTGGGACTTGCCGTTGGACTTGAAAGGCAATGGACCAAGCATCAGGCAGGTATTCTTACTAATGTTATTGTGTGCGTCGGAGCATACGCTTATACTGCTTTTTCTTACATTGCAGGAGGCGAAGGCACCGATTTAACTCGAATTGCGGCTCAGGTTGTCAGCGGAATCGGCTTTTTGGGCGCAGGACTTATTATACGCGACGGGGCAAATATCCGCGGTCTTGCTACTGCCGCAACAATATGGGCAACGGCGGCAATAGGTATTCTCTGTACTGTTAATAATCTTTTATACGCGGTAATTGTTGCGCTGTCAATTGTATTTCTGCACCTTGTGCTTCATCCCCTTTCAACTCATATTGATAAGCTGAGAAACTATAATAAAGATAAGGAACGCAACGCCGAATGCTTTTATAAAATTTCCATTAAATGCGGTGATGAATACGAAACGGATATTCGCTCTCATCTCGTAAAAACAATTCGTGAAAAAAACGGCGTGCTGCTACATAACCTTGAAAGCATTGAGGGCGACGACGGCAGTATAAAAATCCGCGCTTATGTTTCAACGGTAAAGAAAAATAATGATTTGGTAGAAAGCATTTTGGCTCATATAGGCAAGGATGAGGGAATTATTTCTGCCGGCTGGAAAATAGACAATTAATTACCACCTATAATTAATCCCCTGCGGACTAAAATAAGTTCGAAGGGGGATTTTTTATGAAAAAATTTTTTACTGCAATAATAAGCGTTTTTGTGATTATGTCACTGCTTACGGGTTGTCAGACAAACGCAGAAAGCAATACTGCCGAAAATGAGAAATCATCGGCAAGCACATCGTCAACAAATACAACAAATGTTGCGCAAACTACCGTTGAAGCAACGGGCGTGGCGTCAAAGGCGTACAGCACCGATAAGGTTGTGTGGGGACCGGGACGGGCAGAGAATAACGAAAGACCTTCCGACCCTGTTTCACTTCAGGAGGCCTACGGAAATCTCGGCGCACAGTTTATTATGAGCGACGATAAGTTCATTTGCCTAACCTTCGACGAGGGCTATGAAAACGGATTTACTCCTGCAATTCTCGACACGCTTAAAGAAAAAAATGTTAAGGCAATTTTCTTTGTTACCTACGATTTTGCAAAGGATAATCCCGAGCTTATTGAGCGTATGATTGATGAGGGGCATATTATCGGCAACCATTCCTACCGCCATTATACAATGGACGAGGTAAGCCTTGACGAAGCGAAAGAGGAAATAGAGTATCTTGATAAATATATGAAGGAAGCCTTTAAATACCGAATGACTCTTTTCAGATTTCCAAAGGGTGAATTCAGTGAAAGCACTCTTGCCTTGGCAGATGAATTGGGCTATAAAAGTGTGTTCTGGTCCTTTGCCTATGCCGATTGGGATGTTGATAATCCGGCTGATTCCGCCGAAGCCTTTGAAGAAATTACGCAGCATTTTCACAATGGCGAAATTATGCTTCTTCACGCGGTCAGCAAAACGAATGCCGAAATACTCGGCAGCGTAATCGACGAAGCTGTTTCTCAAGGCTATCGCTTTACCACAGAGGTATAACAAAAAGCTCCCTTGCTTAAGGGAGCTCTTTGTTATACATTATTTTCTTCGCTTGAGTTTTTGTTTTCCTCCTGCTCGGATTTCTCGGTGCTTTCTTGGGGCTCTTTATTAGGAAGACCTGTTCTTTCTCTTATTTCCGCCGCTATCCTTTCAACGCAGTTTTTTGTGGTTAAGCCTATGTCAAGAGATACTGTTCTTCCGTCCTTAAGGGTAAGTATAACCTGCGAGCTACGGTCGATAAAGTTCTTTACGAGGCTGGGCGCAGTGTCCTTTTTTGTTTCAACCTGCAAAACATCCTCGTAGCTGAAAATATTATCGTTATCAATAGCAGTAAATTCAAATTCATCGTCATAAAATTTTACGCCGTGGGTAAGCTCCTCTCTTGTTACAACAACGGCTATAATCAGCGCAAAAACCTCTGCCGCCGCAAAAAATATTACTCGCGGATGGGGATACTGTATAAGCTTTTTTATTGCAAATATTCCGTAGCTTAATACGGCAATATCCAAAATTGCAATTACCGTAAGCGAAATAGGTGAAAATATTCTCATAAATTTTTCTTTCATATATACTTTCTCTCCTTAAATTTTTCAAGCAAATCTATGCTTTCCGCCTGAAATGTTTTGTGATTTAGGTACGACAGAAAATTATCGCCTTTAAAATTAAATGTCAGCTTATAGCTGCAAAGCGCCTGACGGTATCTTCCGTGCTCATTTGAGTATTTACCGTCGCCGAAAAGGGAATGACCTATGTGCGCCATATGCGCTCTTATTTGGTGGGTTCTTCCGGTAAGCAAATGAATTTCCAAAAGCGACGCGTCGTTATAATAGTCTAAAACAGTATATTCGGTTATGATTTTCTTTGAGCTTTCGGTAGGCTCGTCTGTAACCGTAACAAGATTTTTTCTTTCGTTTTTAGTAAGGTACGCCGTAAGGGTTTCATTTTTTTTGCCCATTTTTCCGTGAACAACGGCAAGATAGTATTTATCTATTTCACGGGATTTGATTTTTTCGTTAAGGACCTTAAGCGCCTGTAAATTTTTTGCGCCTATAACTATTCCCTGGGTATTTCGGTCAATTCTGTTGGCAAGAGACGGGGTAAAGGAGGACTCGTCGGGAGTCCATTCGCCCTTTTCGTAAAGGTAGCGCTTAAGCCTTGCCACAAGGTTGTCGGTGTAATCCTTGCCGTCGGGGTGGCAGAGAACACCTACCGCCTTGTTGAGCAAAATTATATTTTCGTCCTCGTAAACAATATTAAGCTCCTTTGACGCCTTTAGAAAATCGTAGTATTTTTCGCGAATGTGCAGGGCGTCGTCCTTAAGGTAAAGCTCAAGCAAATCACCCTCGCATAAGATTTGGTCGGGGGTACAGCGCTTTTTGTTTATCTTAATATTCTTTTTTCGTATTTCCTTATACATAAGGGACCTTGGCAGATTATCAAAGGTTTTTAAAATAAATCTGTCTGTCCGCTGACCTGCGTCCTTATCGGTAATAATAAAGCTTTTCATTAGTTTTCGCCTGAGCCGTTTTTCTTTTCTTCTTCAAGCTCCTGTATTTCCTTGTAGAACATATTTGCCCTAACATAAACCTGAATAAAATCCTTCATAATTTCGGCAAGCTCACCCTCTTTATACGGGTTAAGCAAAATTCTTTCGTCGTCGTCAATTACAAGGGGACCCTTTTCATAGTCGTTAAAGGTTTGCATAAGGGAGTAGTTTTGAGCAGTTTTTACTATTGAAATAAGCGTTAAATCGGCAGTTGCGTTAACAAAGCCCTTTTTCTTTGTGTATTTTTCTATGGTAGAAACAGGGGAGTCGTCGTTATGCTCCTTTGTATAGCAGTGAGATATTACCTCCTCAACAAAGCTTTCAATCTGCCTGTCGGTATAGGGTGCCTTAAGCAAAACCACCTTGTCTATATCGGCAATGCCGTATTGCTTGCTTTCGCCGCAGGGAATACCTATCATATTTTCGTTTTCGTCAATATATACCGATATTGTGTAAAATTCTCTTTCCATATAAATCACCGCAGTCCTTTGCTTTGCAATCAGTTAAAACAATTATAACCCATTAGATTGAAAATTACAACAGCGGATGATATAATAATGAATAATTAATATTAATTAAATGCAGTTAAGGAAGGCTTATAAAAATGAAAAAGGTTCTTATAACAGGCGGCGCAACGGGAATAGGCAAGGCGACGGCACAGCTTTTTGCAGAAAGAGGCTACACCGTTTTTATTACCTATAACGAGGCTCTGCCGGATTATGACGGAGTTAACGCCGTTAGGTGTAATCTTGAAAATACCGACGAAATAAAGAGCTTGTTTAACTGGGTGGGAGCCGTTGATGTGCTTGTAAATAACGCCGGCGTAAGCCTTGTTAAAATGATAAACGATACAACCGAGGCAGAGTATGACAAATTAAACTCAGTTAACGCAAGGTCATACTTTTTCTGCTCAAGGTATGCGGCGGAGAATATGGTAAAAGGACACTGCGGCGCAATAGTCAATGTGTCGTCGGTTTGGGGACAGACGGGTGCCTCCTGCGAGGTGGCTTATTCTATGAGCAAGGCGGCGGTAATAGGACTGACAAAGGCGCTTGCCGAAGAGCTTGCACCAAGCGGAATTTCCGTTAACTGCGTGTGCCCCGGTATTATTGATACCCGAATGAATGATTGCTTCGATAAAGCCGAGCTTGCCGAAACGGTGCCAATGGGCAGGCTGGGCACTCCGCAGGAGGTTGCAGAGGCAATACTGTTTTTTGCAGAGAGCAGTTATATTACCGGGCAGATTTTGGGAGTAAACGGCGGAATGGTTTAATAATAAATCAAATAATAAAAAGCGTGCGGCTGTAACGGGATAAATCCTGCAACAGCCGCATTTGTTATTTTCTCCACCACGGGTATATGCCTGTTATTTACTGCAGTCCTTGCCGTTTCCATACCGTTCTCCTTTGCCGTTTTTTTAATTGTGACATATAATATAAGCCTTTGCAAGGAAAAGGAAAGCGAAAAAATCCTCAAAATTTATTGCAACACTTTCGTGAAAATTTTATACTGTATATATGAAGGCGCCTAAGGAGAGTGAAATTATGGAAAAAGAGCTTGCCGCAAAAGCCAAAAAGGGCGATAAAGAAGCTTTTTGTAGGCTTTACGGATTATACAAAAATAAGCTGTACCGCTATGCCTATTATCGCCTCGGCAATCCCCAGGATGCAGAGGACGCCGTGGCAGACGCAGTTGTGTCGGCCTTTGAGCAAATTAAGTCACTGCGAAACACGAAAGCTTTTTCTCCGTGGATTTTTAAAATTCTCCGAGCAAGCTGCTCAAAATACATAAAGCTGCAAATTACGCAAAGAGAAACGGAAAATATAGAGGATTTGGAAAACACCCAAAGTGTTTCACAATCGTTAAGTAATGAGAGCGCAGAGCTTTGTGAGGCTTTAAATATATTGAAGCCGCAGGAAAAAGAGATAGTTCTTCTTTCCGTTGTTGCAGGCTTTAACAGCAGGGAAATTGCAGAAATTACAGGCTTAACGGCTTCAAATGTCAGGTCGAAGCTTTCAAGAAGCCTTGCAAAAATGCGAAGCTTTTTGCAGTAAAGGAGTTTTAGTATGAAAAATAACGACGATTTTGATTTTATAAAAAATAAATTTGAAAACGATAATATTGTTGCTCCCGACTCTATTGGCGAAAATTCCGTTGCCGAAAGGCTGGAGGGCAAAGGTCCCGCAAAAATTAAGTTGTATAAGCGCAGGGGCTTTAAGGCGTTCGTCAGCGCCGCCGCCTGCGTTGCGGTTGTGCTTTGCAGTATTACCGCCTTTAATTACGGCTCAAATTCAAATGCCGCGCAAAATGATGAAAATGCACAGGGCAACCTGCTTTCCTTTGAAAGCTATTCGGATATTCAAAAAGCGGCAAAAAGGTCGGCGGAAAAGGAATATTACGACATCAGCCTTTTTGACTCATACTCCTACAAGGCCGAAGCCACCGCAGACACTGCAAATGAATCGGAGGAAAAGGGTATGGGCGGCGGCTCCAACAGTGAAACCTATGTTCAGGTTGAGGGCGTTGACGAGGCGGATATTATTAAAACCGACAGCAGATATATTTATTTTGCGGCAGGTCGTGATAATACCGTAAAAATTTACGACAGTAAAACAAATAAAATTGTTTCCTGCATTGATGATTTTAAGATAGAGGACCATACGGATTATAACTACGACGGCTCGTATTATGTTAGCTACGATGAATGCATTTACGAAATGTATTTAATCGACGAAAGGCTGATTATAAACACAACCTCAACAGATTCAACCTTCGTTAAATCCGACAATACTATTGAAGAAACACATTCGTATGTTTACGATATTTCCAATGTTGAAAATCCAAAAAGACTTTCGGCGTTTACTCAAAGCGGAAGCTATATCAGCTCCCGAATGATAGGTGATATGCTTTATGTTGTATCGTCTAAATATCTTTATTACGATATGTGCAAGGAGCTTGATGACTGCATTCCTTATACATCTTGCGGCGACGAAAAAAATATGATAAATGCGCAGGATGTTTACTACTGCCCTAAGTCCGACGATAGCAGCTATATTGTCATCAGCGCAGTTGATATATCGTCAAAAAAGAAATCAACCGAAACCAAAGCGATTTTCGGAGCCGCCGGTGAGGTTTACTGCAGCAGGGATAATTTGTATATCACCGTCAGCAAATACGAAAACGCAGGTCAAAAAACGGAAATAATTAAAGCCTCGTTAAATGACGGCAAAATCAATCTTGAAGGCTCTGCTACCGTCAGCGGATATATTGACGACCAATTTTCAATGGATGAGCACGGAGGATATTTTCGTGTTGCGGTAACTACGCAAGCTGCCGACGGCAAGGATATTAATAAGCTTTTCGTTTTTGATAGTAATATGAAAAAGGTTGGCGAGGTAAAGGGCTTTGCCAAAAACGAAAGCATTAAGGCAGTTAAGTTTTTAGGCGATACGGCTTATGTTATTACCTACGAGCAAACAGACCCTCTGTTCGTTATAGATTTGTCTAATCCCCAAAATCCCGAAATTTTGGGAAGCGTAAAAATTGACGGCTTTTCAAGCCAACTGCTCACCCTTGAAAACGACAGAATTTTGGGAATAGGCTACAACACCTCCGAAACCGAATACGGCGTTATTCAGGACGGACTAAAGCTGGTGCTTTTTGATGTGTCCGATAAAGCAAATCCGGCGGTGCTTGATACCTATGTGCTTAAGGACGCCTACTCAGAGGCGCAGTATAACCACAAGGCAATTGTCATAAATAAGGAAAAGGGCTATTTTGCAATAGACTACAGTCAATATATCAGCTCTGAAACAGGCGAGGACGAGGAGCACAATGGCGCACTGACCTTTGAGGTAAAGGGCGACAAAATCAATGTTACCCATAATTTTGATTGCTCCAAAAATAATTCGGCAGAGGAATATTCTCCTGTATATCGTTGCGCCTATATCGACGACACGGTTTATGTAGTGTCCTGCTTAGGCAATTTCTATTCGTTTAAGTATTAATTCTCAATTTTTTTCGGCGTGGTTCAAACCACTTTATCGACAGTCTGAAAGTCACTCGAAAGAGTGACTTTCAGCGTGTAGAAAAAGTCCACAAAGACAAATTTCTACACGCTGTTAGGCTTCGAGAAATGGAATTGAATTTCGTTTTCTTGCGAGTGGGAGCTGTACGACGGTACCGCCCCCGAGCAAAAAACGAAAAACGCCAAAATAGGCTTGGATTCGATGTCCAAGCCTATTTTAACATTACTATGTCGTTGCATTTAACTGAATGCCGAGAACCGCAATTACTGCGAGCAATAATCTATTAATTTTTTTCGGCGTGGTTCAAACCACTTTATCGACAGTCTGAAGTCACTCGAAAGAGTGACTTTTTTTGTATGCTTTTCTGTCGTCTATATATTCTAAATATTGACAAATGCCGTAAATTAAGTGCATAATATATCTATATCGTTTATCTACAAATGTATAATGCCGGTAAACAAATTAAGCAATTCAAATAAAGAATTCACTTTCCGAATATGAGGCAGAATGATGAGTACTGATACTGAAAATATGGATTTTTGCGAAGCGCTTTGGAATGAATACGAGCCCAAATTAAGACAGCTGTGCCAATATAAGCTTGCAAGCTGTCCCGAAGAAATTGATGAGGCAATAGGCGACGCTTATTTAGCACTTTGCAGTGCTGTAAGCAACGGTACCGAGCTTAAAAATCCAAAGGCGTGGCTGTTTACAATAACTAATAATATCATAAAATTAAAATACACAGAGCATAACGAGAGAAAGAAAAATCTTGTCAGCTTTGAAAGCGTCGGCTGTAAATTGTATTATGATATTGATTTTATCGATATAAAATTTACAGACGAGGTGCTTTATCAAATTAAGGATGAAATTTATAACGAATTGCTTCCTGCCGAGCAAACCCTGTTGATTTTGATTTATACCAAAAAGCTTAAGTATAAGGAAATAGCCCGTATTTTACATTCAACCGAAAAGGCGGTAAAGCAAAAGCATTACAGACTTAAGCGGAAAATAAAGCAGATTGCAAAAGAAAAATTAAAAAATTACAATTAATTTTGTTACCTTTTTGATTTTTCGACACTATATATATAAGGCGGAGATAATCTATGAATAAGGATATATTGTATGAAATCTTAAATTCAGAGTATGAAAACCTTTCATCTGCCGAAATTGAGGGTATTCTTAACGAAGAGCTTGACAAATCCCCCGAGGAAATGGATACGGATTTAGTAGAGCTTTGCTTGGATGCGTTAAATTCGGCAGACGAAAAGAAGCTGAATAAAAGGAGGCTTAGGGTCAGATTAAGCCGAATTTTAATTGCTGCAGTGATTTTTGTTTTGCTTATAGGTATAGCAATTCCTGTTTGTGCAAAATATTTCAGCGTCAGCTTCTCTGACGGCGTCGTAAAATTCTATGATGATTGCTTCAGCGTGGATTTGTCAAATTTCGATGATAGCATTAAAGATATTGTTGGTACTCTTGAACAAGACGGTCTTGCCAATGTTAAGTTACCCGATATGCTTTTTCAACCGGAAACAAAAATCAGTAGCTATGAAAGTGAAGAATGTGACGGAATCACCAATATTAATTTTGAATTCCAATGCGGCGAAATCCAAGGCTCTGCGGTCATTGTAAAATATGCTGAAGCCGGAGATGCTAAGGGCAATCAAAGAAAGGTGACCTCTAAATTTAAATATGTCAACGAAATAGACAAGGGTGAATTTTCAATTCTTGTTTTCAGCGATGGTGAAGAGTCATATTTGTACTATGCTTATGATGGCTCCGAATATAGCATATCTTTATACTGCGATTATGAAACTGCCTGCAAAATTGCTGAATCATTATAATTCGGAGGTACTTTTGTGAAAAAAACAGTAAGCAGTATTTTAGCAGTTTTTTTATCCCTTCTTTTTGTTTTTCAAACAAGCCTTGCGGCTTTGGCAAATGAGGAACCCGACTGGCAGGATATTTCTTTAACCCAAGAGGAATTTGATGAAATTTTAAGCCAAAATCCCAATAATCAAATTGCTGCATACACAAGCGGATTGATATTAAGCTATTCAATCGGCATATCAAAAAGCGGTTCAAATTTGGTAATTGCAGGTACTACATTTTGTGGCTCAAATGTAAAAAAGTGCGGTTTTTCTGTTGTAACAATCAAGAGAAGAACAAGCAGCACTGCCTCGTGGACAACATATAAAACATATGAGGATTTGTACCGCGACAGCTATTCATACACCCTTTCAAAAACAATCGCAGTTGCGTCCGGCTATCAGTATAGGGTTTATTGCACACACTATGCAAAGAAATCCCTGCTCTCAACTGAAAAAATCAGTAATTCATCAAATGTTATTTCGTTCAATTAAACTGCAATAAAAATCGAAGGAGTCACTCAGCAAAGAGTGACTCCTTCTTGTTGCCATTCCGCAACTAAACTAAATTTTCATTTAGTGAAATAATAAGCCCAAAAGCTTATTTCATGCTTTCTTCGTAAGCCTTGATCATCTTCTTACTATGACTGCCTGTACGGCTCATAATATTATCAAGCACCTTTTCTATGGTTGTTCCTGCCTTTAGGTGTATTTCAAAGCGTGTTTTATCCTCCTCGGGATATACCGTTATTTCTTTGATATATCGGTCAACAAACGCCCTGTCAATGTCCTCTCCGTCTATATGAGCCTCGGCCGCTTTAAGTATTGCTTTGATACTTGCAAGCTCCGATTTGATTTCTTTTTCGGTTTTGCTTTGTGCAGTTAGGGTGTCAAGCTGTTGTTGTAGCTTTTCGATCTCCTTGTTGCAGTCGGCAGTCATTTTAACGAAATCATTATTTGTTATATTTCCGTTTGAATTATGCTCAAGCAGTTTTGCCTTCATTTTTTCCTGAGTGATAATGCTTAGATTTATTCTGCTTATCTCCTCTTGGTTTTCATTCGAGTCAAGCAATTCCGACACAAGCCTCAGCACACAGGCTGACAGCTCCTCAATATTTTGTTGTCCCGATTTGAATATATCCTCAATTATCGGCTTTATCTCGTCCTCATATATCGCTCGTGACGGGCAGGATTGAGTACCGTTGTTTATCTTACCGGAGCATACCCATTTTGATTTTTTCTCACCGTTTTTTAAAATGGAGTCCTTTCTGTAATAAGGCTTGCCGCAGTGAGCACATATTAACTTTCCTGTCAACAGGTTTTGATGTACTGTTTTGTGTTGTGCGGTTATTACATCTTGGCTTCGCATATACAGAACCTCGTTTGCTTTGTCCCATATTTCCTCGCTGACTATTGCCGGAACAGTTTCGCCGGTTTCATCCTTATACATTACCCATTCGTCCTCGGGAAGAAATTTTTGCTTCTTTGTGAACAGGTCGGTTATTTTTACCTTGTTGCCCACATAGTAGCCCTTGTATTTCGGATTGCGAATGATGTTGCTCATCGTTGAGTGGGATAGCATTTTACCCTTGCTGTTTCGTATTCCCTTGTTATAGAAATGCTTTTCTAATTGTTTCATACTGAAACGACCGGTGCTATACATTTCAAACAATTCTCTAATGAACTTTGCCTCTTCCTCATCTATCGTCAGCTTGCCGTTAGCCTTTCGGTAGCCGTACATATTGTCTGTGCCAAGCACAGTACCTTTCTTGATTGCCTGCTGATGACCGAAGCGAACACGGGAGGATATTTTCCTTGATTCGTCCTGTGCTAACGATGACATAATTGTCAGTCGCAATTCACTATCCTCATCAAGCGTGTTGATATTATCGTTTTGAAAATATACGGCAACGCCACTTGACAATAATTCACGAGTGTATTTGATACTGTCAAGAGTGTTACGGGCAAATCTTGAAACCTCTTTTGTTATGATTAGGTCAAACAGTCCCGCCTTACCATCCTCAATCATTTCGTTGAATTGCTCACGCTTCGCAATTGATGTGCCGGACAAGCCTTCGTCAATATATCCCTCAACATATTCCCAGTTAGGATTTTTATTGATCATCTCGGTGAAATAACTAACCTGGTTGTCAAGTGAGTTTAGCTGAACATTGAAGTCGGTGCTGACACGAGCATAGAAGGTAACTCTCAATTTTAAATTTTGAAAGCTGATATTTTCTCTTTTAATTTTTTCTCTTGTAGAATATATATCCATATTTTTACTCCTTTCGAAATGAACAATACCACAAAGGATTTTGCTTATCCAGATATTTATTCATTTTATTTTACTATGGCAGCAGCCCACTTTTCATTAGGGAACTGCTGCCAATTATTATTTTTGCGAAAACCTACGATTGACCTCTTGAGTAATTTTAACCATAAGCTTTCTGTGGGTTCTTTCATCGATGGCGTTTTCCTTCAGCAAAGCATTTGCAAAATGTTCCATCCAAAGCTCTGTGCTGATTCTGTCGTTACAGTTTTGAGTATTGATTTTATCTCCGCCTTTAGCAGTTTTTTCAATACTATTATTGCCATTCGTTCCATAATTTATTTTCTTTGTCGCCACTACGCAACAGTCCTAACTTAAATTACGGAATTGTCAACCCGGTAAAATCATCACTCCTTTCTTAAGCTTCAGCCAATGCCAAAGCCTTTACTGAAATATTTTTTGTTGTCATAATTAAATTTCCTTTCTGCCCGGCTGGTATCTCAACCAACCGGGACTTTTTTGTTTTAGTTACATTCCACCCATTACAGGACCCCAACCTTGATTATCATCTTCGTA
>CALYNN010000017.1 GCA_945221685.1 uncultured Clostridia bacterium
TGCACATTTCGCCGCCCAAGGCGTCTATTTCCCGACCCCCGTGCCCCTTTGATGTGCCGCCGATTGAAGGATTGCAGGGCATATTGCCCACCCAGTCAAGATTAATTGTAAACACGGCCGTTTTGCAACCAAGGCGCGCCGAGGCAAGACACGCCTCAATTCCTGCGTGCCCTGCGCCTATAACTATTACATCATAATCCTGTGAAAAATATTCCATCAAATTGCTCTCTTTTCCCTTTGCTTTATTTGCCTACGCAAAATCTTGAAAAAATATTATTAACAACCTCTTGAGTTGCCTTTTTTCCTGTCAGCGACAACAGCTCGTCAACTGCACTGTCTATCATAACATTGATTGCGTCGTAGGTAACGCCTGCCAGGCAACCCTCCAACGCCGTTTTGATATGCGCCGCCGCGTTTGCCACGCACTGCTTTTGCCTTTGATTTGCCAGCATTGGCTGTGATGAATCAAACTGCTCAACGCCCAATGCTTCCTTAATTTCATTTTCAAGTCCGTCGGCACCGTCGCCGTTTTTGGCGGAAATATATACCGTTCGGCTAAAGGAGGCCTCAATTTTTTTGCAGTCTGCAAGGCAGGGCAAATCGGTTTTATTTATAACCGCAACAGCGGTCTTGCCCTTGCAGGCTTCAATAAGGTCTTCGTCCTCGGCAGAAAGAGGGGAGGAGCTGTCGAAAACTGCAAGAACAAGGGCGGCGGTGTCGATTTTATCCATCGCCTTTTTGATGCCTATTGCCTCAACTATATCTTCGCTTTGGCGTAATCCCGCAGTATCGGAAAGGTGAAGCACCAAATCGCCGAGCCTTACCGAGCCTTCAACAATATCTCTCGTTGTGCCCTCAATGTGAGTTACAATGCTTTTTTCCTCGCCGGAAAGCATATTCATCAGCGTTGACTTGCCCGCATTTGGCTTGCCGGCAATAACCGTGTCAACCCCCTGAAGCATTATTATTCCGCTTTCATAATTATCTGTTAGACTATTAAGCTGTGCCTCTGCATTTTCAAGAGTACGCTGAAGTGACTCCTGACTTAATTCGGGAATTTCCTCGTCGGGATAATCCACCCATGCCGCCATAGAAGCACTGCAATCAATCAGCGAGCTAAGCACCGAATTTATTTTATTGCTCAAAGAGCCCTGAAGCAAATTATATGAGGCCTTTGCCGCCTGCTGTCCCGAAGCGGAAATCAGCGAAGCCACCGCCTCTGCCTGTGCCAAATCCATTTTGCCGTTTAAAAAGGCGCGCTTTGTAAATTCGCCTGCCTGTGCAGGAATTGCACCTGCCGCCAAAACAGCCTCCAAGGTTTTTTCAACAATAAAAAGTCCGCCGTGTACCGAAATTTCAACAACATCCTCGCCGGTGTAGCTTTTGGGTGCTTTAAATACAAGGGCAACTGCGTTGTCGTAGCCCTCGCCCTTGGCAAAAACTCTTCCGTACTTTGCGGTGTATCCATTAAGAGAAGACAGGGGAGTGCCGTCCACCGCTTTAAATACAGTCTGCGCAATTTCCAACGCTCTGTCGCCGCTTATTCTTATTACGCCGATGCCTGCCGCACTGTTTCCCGTGGCAACTGCCGCAATGGTTTCAGCCATAAATACCCCTTTCCGCCGCGCTTATATATATTACATTATATAATACAGTTCAAGTGCGGTTGTTTTTCGTCCTTATTATTCGTAAAGCATAAGGCGGGCAAACGCCCGCCTCATTTTACTGAGACTCCCTGCTTGCAGGCGTCTCTTATGCTTCTGTGTTTTCCGGCTCCCTGTTGACCTCGATTTTTCCGAACTTTGGAATATCTGCTCTGTCAACGCGCTTTTCTCTGTTTGGATCCGGCTTGGCTTGAGCGTATGAACGCTCGCCTCGTCTGCGGTTGGAGGAGCCTCTTCTTACTCCGCCCTCCGGCTCGAGAATAACCTTTCTGTCCATTCCGTTGCCAACAGAACGGGAAACGGCTCCCTCAACCTCCTGAACTGCCGTATGAATAATTCTTCTTTCATATGGATTCATAGGCTCAAAGGTATATCTTCTTCCTGTTCTGACAACATAGCTTGCGTTTTTAACGGCAAGTGCCTTAAGGGTTGCCTCTCTCTTTGCCTTGTAGTCGCCTACATTAATTGAAACTCTTACATACTTGTTAGTTGTATTTTTAAGAGCAAGACCTGTAAGGTACTGCAAAGCGTCAAGCGTTTCGCCGCGGTGACCGATTATGATTCCGTAATCCTCGCACTCAACGGTCATATTAACAACGCCGTCGGCAATTTCTGCCGTAACTCTTGCGTCCTTAACCTTAAAGCCGTCGATTATTGTTTTAAGATAGCTGCAGGCGTAATCTAAATCAACATCAGCCGCAGTAAGCTTTTCTTCTGCTTTTTGTGGCTCCGGCTTCCTTTCGGGAGCAGGCTTCTTTGCCGCCTTTTTAGCCGGTGCCTTCTTTTCTTCAAAGGGCTTTGGCATTGCCTGCTTATTTACCCTTGGCTTCGGCTTTGGCTTTTCGCTCCTTTTTTCCTTTTTGCCGTCGTCGTAGCTTGCTCTAACCTGAGCGTCGCTACCGCCAAACAAACCAAGCAGCTTCTTTTTCGGCATTTGAATTACTTCAACCTTAACAAGTGCCGTTTCCGGAGCGCAAAGTCCGCTTTTGGCAGCCGCAGTAGCTTCCTCAACGGTTTTACCGGTGCCGATAAATTCCTTTATCATATAATCCTCCGATATTATTTAATTTTCTTAATGTTTTCCTCCCGTGAGCGACGCTCAATGGTGTTTTCAACCATAAGCCTTGCCTGTGTTTTCTTGGGGGGATACTGCTTGAAAATAAAGAGTTGCTGCAATATTGCAACAATATTTGAAATAATCCAGTAAAAGCCTACCGCAGCGGTAACCTTAAACGAAATGTAGAAGGAGAAAAAGGGCATCATTAACATCATCATCATCATTGAGCCCATCTGCTGCTGTGCCGCAGGATTATTTTTCTTTTGAATAAATGTTGATATTAAGCTTGAACCCAAGGATGTAACAAGACAGAGAATTGGAATAATAACAATTAATCCGTCTTTCCAGTGGGGAACAGCCGTCATATCAAGTCCGAATAAATTCATACTCTCGCGGTATGTTGTTATATCCGCACATAAAGACTCTGTAAAAATTTTCGGGAATGCATCCTGCAAAGCGTCCTTATATGCGGCAAAATTTTCAAGAATGTTAAGCTGCAAATAAGTAATCTTTGCATCGGCGTTGCCTGTAAGCTCCCGGTAAATCGGCAGGATTGTATCCTGAATAGCCTGAGCGTTTTCAGCAAAGGTGCCTGCGCCGAGAACATAGGAAATAGGGTAGTAAATAATACCGATAATACCCATAAGGAAAACCATTTGGAACATCATCGGTCCGCAGCCCATTTGCATAGGGTTGTGCCCCTCTCGCGAATAGAGGTTTTGCATTTCCTCGTTCATCTTCTGCTGCATTCTTTGGCGCTCTTTTGGGTCGTTTCCGTTGTAGGTGTACTTGCTTTGGATTTTTTTGATTTTAGGCTGAAGCCTTGTAGTCTTTGCCATTGTTTTTTGCTGTCTGATATTAAGCGGCAAAAGCAAAAGCCTTGTTACAACAGTAAAGATTATAATGGCCAAAAAGTACTGATTGTCCAAAAGCTCCATCAGCAGCTTCATACATTCACCGAATAACCAATAAAGCGGCTTTAAAATCGCAATACCGTTAGATGCAGTTGCAAGTAAAATACTGTTCATTATTTATCCTCTTTAGTTTTCTTTGGGGGAACAGGGTCCCAGCCGCCCTTGAAAAAGGGGTTGCACCTGAGTATTCGCCTGACTGCCAAAAGGGTGCCCATAAAAATTCCGTGAATTTCTATTGCCTCAATGGCGTACTGCGAGCAGGTCGGAGTGTAGCGACAGCTTCCGTGAGAAAATCTCGGACTGATAGTAAGCTGATAGGTTCTGATTAAAAAAATCATTGCCTTTTTTATAAGCCCTTTCATTCTATCACTCCCAAATCGGTAAGCTGACTCTCCATTTGCTCCAGCACCTCCTGCATTTTTACGGCGGTGGTTTTTGTTCTTGCCACAAAAACAATATCGTAGCTTCCGTTAATCCTGCCCTCAAGGGTACTGAAGGCGGCGCGGATAACACGCCTTGCGCGGTTGCGCTTAACGGCGTTGCCGATTTTTTTGCCGCTGGTAATTCCTACTCTTATTTCGCCTAAGCGGTTTTTACCGACATAGGTAACAAGGCAGGGCGAGGCTTGGCTTTTGCCTCTGTAATACAGTCTGCGAAAATCCTTATTTTCCTTCAAGGCGGTGCTTTTCACCTAATCACTCCCAATCGGTAATTAGTAAGAAAGCTTCTTTCTGCCCTTTGCACGACGGCGGGCAAGTACCTTTCTACCATTCTTTGTTGACATTCTCTTTCTGAAGCCGTGCTCCATCTTAGCGTGTCTCTTTTTAGGCTGATAGGTTCTCTTCATTTCTTTTTCACTCCAATCAAAAGACTAAACTCGTCTTAATCTTTTATAATCTCTGCGTGGGTATAACGCAGGCAGTTTACTTTTTGCAAAGCCGAAAAGCCCTGTTGACAGGCTACTGCTCCACAATATCGCAGATTATTATATATTAATTCGGCAATGCTTGTCAATAAAAAAATTAATAAACTTGTAATTATTAATATTATATATTATAATAGCACTATATGTTGGGTGTTGCCGTTACCTCGGCAACAAGAAAATTACCCAAACAAAAGGAGAATTGCTATGCTTGGTATTATCGGCGCAATGGATGTTGAGGTTGACGCAATAAAAAGCAGAATAAAAAATAAAACCTCGGCTGTTATCGCAGGGGTGGAATTTGTGTGCGGCTTTATTGAAAATGTTGCCGTCTGCGTGGCTCAATGCTCGCCGGGTAAGGTTAACGCCACCCTGTGCACTCAGGCGATGATAGATAATTTTGATGTTGACTGTATCATTAATGTCGGCGTTGGCTGTTCTCTTTCAGATAATGTTGTAATTAAGAATGTTGTTATTGCAACAGATGTTTGCCAGTACGATATTGATATTACCGCCTTGGGTGAGCCAAAAGGCTTTATAAACGGACTTAACACCGTTTATGTTAAGGCAGACGAAAAAATTTCGGAGCGCCTTGCCCGAAGCGCCATTAATTCAGGTGAAAAAATTCACCGAGGAACAGTTGCCAGCGGCGATACCTTTATTGCCGACAGTAATATGAAGGCACTGCTTGCCCGTGAATTCGGTGCAATATGCGGCGAAATGGAGGGCGGAGCAATAGGCCACACCTGCGCCGCCAACGGTATTCCCTTTGCGGTAATTCGCTGCATCAGCGACGGCGGCGACGAAGGCTCTCTGCTGGATTACCCAACCTTTAAAAAAATCGCCGCAGATATTTCCACGGCGATTATCATAGATTATATTAAATCTCAACAGGAGCAGCTTGCCCTTTTTTAGCAGTCAGTCCAAAATAAAGTTGGTTAAAATCTGCTCCTCGGCGTTTTCTATAACTGCGTGAAGTGCTGTTTTTTCGACTAAGTCGGAGCCGTTACGGGACCTATCCTCAATAAAAACAAAGCGTGCATCCGCTACTGCAATGGAGGCCGATGCAAGCTCTCTGCCTAAGCTGAAATCAAGCTTAAACATTTCCTTTGGCAGTATTCCTGCCTTTGCCATTGTTACGGCTCCGCGGTAAACGCAAAGGGTATAGTAGTCGTAAATATATTTTATTGCGGTTTTATCCTTTACCGAAGCAATCAGGTTAAGCAGTGATTGAGTAGCGTCTGCAAGAGTACCGAGTGCGGAATTTCCTTCTACGTTTTTATTGAAAATTTTGTCGGTATCAATGCCGTTTCTGCTGTTGCTTATTCCAAGCAGATAGTCGGCGGTTACGCCGTAATATTCACTGCACTTAATAACAAAATCAAGTCCGCACTCACGAATACCCTTTTCGTAATGGCTAAGCAGTGCCTGACTTATTCCCAAATCGGCAGCGGCCTTCTTTTGACTTATTCCGCGCTCCTTGCGAAGCTGCGAAAGAATATCTGCAAACCTGCTGTGCTTTGGTCCTTTTTTTGCTTTCGGTGCTTTTATTTCCTCCGGCTTTGCAGACTCGTTCGCCGGCTTTATTTCTCTTTCGGTATCCATTTTTATTCCTCCGTGTATTATGAAAACAGGGCAAAAAATATCAGATACACCGCGGCGGCATACCTGTCCTAACCTCGTTATTACAAATAGTATTATAGCCGCGTTAATACTATTTGTAAACCTCAACCTTGATATTGTTATTTTTTTGTAATATTTTCGACCTTTAAGGAGTGTTTTGTATGAAAACCTACACAATTTATATGTTTCGTCACGGACTGACTAAAGGAAACTTAAACGCACAGTATATTGGGCATACGGATTTGCCGCTTACTACTGATAGTATATCCGCTCTGCGAAGCATTAAGGCGCACCATCATTATCCAAGGGTTGACGCGGTGTTTTCCTCACCGCTGAAAAGGTGTAAGGATTCGGCTTCAATTATGTTTCCGGACAACAATATTCTTGTTATCGACGATTTTATAGAATATAATTTCGGTGAATTTGAGGGCTTAACCGCCGAGGATTTAAAGGATAACGAGGATTTTAAGGTGTGGCTTCGGGGTGATTTCAATACCGCCGCCCCCTTTGGCGAAAGCAACGGTCAGTTTGCCCACCGAGTATGCGCAGCTTTTGAAAAGGTTGTTGAGGGTTGCCTGAAAACAGGAACGGAAACTGTTGCTATAGTGGGACACGCAGGAGTGCTTATGACCATTCTTGCCTGCTACGGCGTACCCGAAGCGCCTATGGCTCATTGGCAGATGGACGCCGGCTATGGATTTAAGCTCCGTGTTACCCCGTCTCTTTGGATGCAGACAAATAAGCTTGAGGTTGTGGATACCGCACCCGTAAGCCTTGAAGAGCTGAAGCAGGAAGACTGAATTATATACTTAAATGAATATACAGTAAAAACGGCACAATTAATGCGCCGTTTTTTGCTGTCTGCTTTTATATGATTTATTAATTTTTATACATTACCACCCATGGTCCGAAGCGTTTTTCTTTATAATCCTTTGGTGCAATTTTTATTTTCTCCTCTAAGTCTCGCCGATAGGCAATAAAGCAATCGTCAGTTATGCTTTCACGGGAGGCATCAATATATCTTACCGAATTATCCCGGGTAAGCTGAATATTTGTTTTTCCCATATATTCCTTGATTTTGTACTTTTCGGCAAGTCCGCCCCTTATGATAATGTCTTCGTCAAGGGGTGCTAATTCTTTTTCGCCGTAGTAACAGTAGTTCAGGTAAACCGCAATTCTCATATTAGTATCGTTTGCGTTTTTCGAACGAACATTGCATACCGCAAAATTGCCCTCGCTTTGCTCCTGTGCAAATTCAGCGGCATTCAAAAATTCTCTGCCGTATGCAGTGTAGCTTTCTGCCTGCATCGCCTGATATGAAAAAATATACACTACCGAAAGTATTATAACAGACAGGCTGACCGCCGAGGCTTTCAGCGCCGTTCTTACCTTGTCGTTTTTCAGCAGTTTGAAAATCTCGGCAAAGCCAACACCCAGCGGTATAAAAGCAAGGTAATTAAGCGCGCCGAAGCGGTAGTGAGCCGAAGCAAGCGACGCCCTTGCCACAATGCAAAACAATATTCCTGTTACAAGTCCTCCGAGTAAAATTGCTCTTGAACCTTGGCTTAAATAATTTTTGTCACTTTTAAGCTTAATCAGTAAGTAAATTATTCCTACTCCCGTAAAAAATCCGCCTAAGCCGTAGGTATAAGTAAACACCGAAACGGTGCCCTTTGTTATAAAGGTGTCGGGTAAAATCAGCAGAGTAATTCCGTACCAAAGCTCCTTCGCCGCCGACTTAAGAAAATCCGCCGCCGAGGAATAATGCTCAACCTTGTCGAAATACGGCATTTCGTTAAAATTAATTCCGCAAAGAGTAAACGGCTCAATTATTCCCTGAGTAACAAGACCGAATAAAATAAACGGCAACGAAACAACCGTTAGGGCAACAACGCTTATCGCCGCATTTTTAAAGGTAATTTTTCGTTTAATCAGCAAATAGATATATACAGCCGTAAGCATAAAGGGAATTATATACGCCGAGGCAATGTAGCAGTAAAAAGCAATTCCGAAAAAAAGCATTGCAAGCATATAAAGTCCCGTAGGCTTCGCGCTTTTTATTGCCTTAACAAGAAATAGGCAGCCTATCAAAAAGAAATGGGGAAAGAAGTTGCAGTCAAGAGTATATGTTCCGCTGAAAATATGCCATGGCGAAATTCCGCAAAACAAAAGGGCGGGGGCAACATATTCCTGCCTTCCGTCAAAAATTTCCTTTGCAAAAAGGTAAAAAACATAAAGGCTTAAAAGACTGATAATCAGCATAGGCAGACGCGATACAAAAAGACTGTAGCCGAAAAGCCTTATGAAAAGCGCCATAACATATGTTGCAAAGGGCGACTGCCCGCCGTAAACCCAAGTGTCGAAATAAAAGGGCATCGCTTCGCCTGTAATATCGGTGCCCCTGTCGGCAATGCTTCTTGCGTTAAGAATAGTCATAACCTCGTCGCAGTACATTGTGTTGTTAACAAGCTCGTAGGCAAACATAATTATTTGCGCCGTAAAGGAGCACAGCAGTATTAATTTGTTTAAATCGACTTTTTCCTGTTTTTTAATTTTCATAGCTTTTTAAAGTAATTGAGGAAATCAGTTTGCGCCGATTTCCTCCTTTATTTTTTATTAATTCTTTTTAATCAGTTAGATGCCGTGGTGCTTTCTTCCTCTGTTACCGGCTCGTAGGTGGTAGCCTCACCGTAGGCATCGTTATAAATTGTTGCCGTTACGGGATAGCTTCCCTCGCTGTAATAGCCGTAGTTTTCGCAGTTTACAACATCTACTCTTGTTTGAGCAAGTATTATATTTGACTTGCCGTAAAGCAGAGTTTGAAGATAATGAGCGTCCTGGGGATAATCGGGGCGCCACATCCATTCGCCGTAGTTTGTTCCTCCCATACCGCTTTCGTTAATTCTTGCATACGGCACCGAGGTCATTTTTACTTCATAGCCAAGCCAGCCCTCCGAAAAGGCATATTTAGCTATAGACACAACCTCTTTTGTGCTGAAGCCTGTTTTAACATAGGGTAAAAGAGCGTTTACCATTTTAAGCAGAGTAACCTTTGATTCGCCCTTTGCCTGCTTAAATATCTGTGTAAGGCAGGTTTTCTGCCTGTCGGCTCTCATATTGTCGGAGTCGATTTTTCTTATTCTGCAATAGGCAAGCGCCTGACTGCCGTCAAGCTTTATTTCGCCGCTGCTGCCCTCGAAGGTCTGCTCAATATAAACATCTCCGTATCTTTTCGGGTGGCTGTTTATTTCGTAAATTTCTGACGAGGTCATCTCTAGAGTAACTCCGCCCATTGCGTCGATAATCTTTTTAAAGGAATCAAAATTAACTATAACATAGTTATCAATATTAATTTTGTAAAGACTTTCAAGGCAGTTAATATAGGTGTTAACATCGCAGTTTTCTCTTGACATTGCACCGTTTATTTTGCCGGCAACTCCTGTTTCGCTGTTGCCCTTTTCCGTTTCCCAATAGGCGTAGGCATCGCGAAGCACCGAGGTAAGCGTAATTTTTCCCGTGTCGGCATTAATACTTACTATAATAGCAGAGTCGGCTCGGGTGCCCTCCTCAAGAATATCATCGCCTCTTGTGTCCTCTCCTAAAAGAAGCACATTAAGCACATGGCTTGAGTAGCAGGGCTCGCCGTTATAATACCAGGTTTTTACCATATCCTGCAGGGAAGCAATCTCGCTTGCGTCGGTTTCGTAAATTTCGGGAAAGCTTTCCTTAAGCTCACTCATTCCCGACCAAACCTCTTCGGTACCGGTATTGTTGTTTTCAGGCTCTGTGATTTTATTAAGCTGCTTATAGATATAAACTCCTGCAAAAATTGCCGCACAAAGCACTAAAATCAAAAGCGCAATAATAACAGTCCTTGTAATTTTGCCCTTTTTGGTGCTGAAAAATTTAGGCCTTTCCTCCTGCTCGACATATTCCTGCTCGGTCTCACCGTCATTTGAAAAAGAAAACAGGTCAATCATCGAATCAATATTCACCGGAATTTCCTCTTTCTCCTCAACGCCTTTTTCAAAAGCGGGCGCTTTCTCTGCCTCTGCGCTCGCAGGGGATTGCTTTATTTCCTCGGCAACGCGGCTTTTTACCTCTTGGGTAAACGCCTTCTGCTGTGCCTCTGCTTCAGGCTTCGGCTTCTTCTCCGCTTCGATTTCAAAAACAGGCTTCGGCTTCTTTTTTTCTATAGGCGCCGCTGCTTTTTCAGCCTTAATAAATTCATCCTGCGGTGCGGATGCTTCCTTTATTTTATTTTCGTTAGTTGAGCATACGGCGGATTTGCTTTTTTCCTCCGCCTGATTTTGCTCCCGTCTTTTTCTGACTTCAGACAGTATTTCCTCTAAATCATAGGATTCCTTTTCCATGGGCATAAACTCCTCTTTGGTATCACCTGCTGATTTTTTCAGACCTGACAAAGCAATGCTTAAATAACGGTCTTAGCTTATAACAGACATAAATATACACTATTTTACAAAAAATTGCAAATTATTCGTTATTTTCCTGCGGTGCCTCCTGCTCCTCCTGTGCCTGAGCGTCCGGCTCCTCCGGTACAGTCAGCTCTGCTTCGCTGTCGTCGGCCTTGTCAACAACCGAAATTGTTGCAAGCTTCTCGCCGTCGTTAACTCTCATAACCTTAACGCCCTTGGAGGGTCGCTGGAAGGTTGAAATCTGCTGAGCGTGGGTGCGGATAATTATACCGTCTGACGAAATCATAATAACATCGTTTTCATCGCAAACAGGCGCAATCATTGCAACCTTGCCGTACTGCTGAGTGCGGTAGTTAATAAGTCCCTTGCCTGCTCTGTTTTGAACTCGGTAGTCGGAAAATTCACTCTTTCTGCCGTAGCCTGTTTCGCTTACGGTAAGGAGCTTGTAGCCCTCAAGCTTAACTGCAAAGCCTACTACAAAGTCGCCGTCGCTTAAATCAATGGCGCGCACACCTCTTGCGGTTCTGCCTATAAGTCTTGCGTCGGACTCCTTAAAGCAAATGCTCATTCCGTCGTGGGTGGCAACTATAAGCTCGCGCTCGCCGTCGGTAATTTCTACCCAGCTAAGCTCGTCACCCTCGTCAAGATTAATTGCAATAATTCCTGTTTTTCTAATATTTTTGTATTGGTCAAGCGCTGTTCTTTTAATAATTCCGTTTCTTGTCATCATACAGAGATATGCTCTGTTTTCATCGGTAGGAACGGGTACCATTGCGCTGACCTGCTCACCGCTTTCAAGAGGAAGAATATTAACAACATTCATACCCTTGCTTGTTCTGCTGCTTTCGGGAATTTCGTAGCCCTTAATTTTGAATACCTTGCCCTTGTTTGTAAATACCATAACAAAATCGTGGGTAGAGCAGGTAAACATTGTTTTTGCAACATCCTCTTCTCTGCGGCTCATACCCGAAATTCCTCTGCCGCCTCTGTTTTGAGCCTTGTAGGTATCAACAGTCTGGCGCTTAAGGTAGCCCTTTTCGGTAAGAGTAAGAATACAGTCCTCAACGGGAATAAGGTCCTCGTCGTCAACATCACCGCTGAAGGCGGAAATTTCCGTTCTTCTTTCGTCGCCGTGCTTGTCGGCAATGGCTCTTGCCTCCGTTTTTATAATATCGAGTATTCTTGCCTCTTTTTGAAGAATATCGGTGAAATCCTTAATTTTTTCGTGAAGCTCGTCTAACTCGTTTAAGATTTTTTCAATTTCAAGTCCTGCCAGCTGACCTAATCTGTATGCAACTATTGCACTTGCCTGTGGGTCGTCAAAGCCGAACTTGTCCATTATTGCCTGCTTTGCTTCGCTTTGACCTCCGCGGCAGGCACGAATTGTTGCAATAACCTCGTCAACAATGTCTATCGCCTTGGCAAGTCCCTCTAAAATATGCGCCCTTTCCTGCGCTTTTTTAAGGTCAAATTCCGTTCTTCTTCTTATAATATCCTTTTGGAAGGCAATATATTTTTCCAATATTTGCTTAAGATTAAGAATTTTCGGCACACCGTCGTCAAGAGCAAGAAGAATTGCACCGAAGGTAACCTGCATATCTGTCATCTTGTAGAGATTATTAAGCACAACCTGCGCGTTGGCATCTCTCTTAACCGTTACCTCAATATGCATACCTCTGCGGTCGGAATAATCCTGAACATCGGCAATTCCCTCTAATCTCTTGTCCTTTACAAGCTCGGCAATACGGGTAATAAGTGCCGCTTTCTTAACGCCGTAGGGAATTTCGGTAACAACAATTTTGTACCTGTCGCCCTTTGTTTCGATTATTTCCGCCTTTGCTCTTACATATATTTTTCCTCTGCCGGTAGCGTATGCCTCTTTAATGCCTCTGGTACCCATAATGATACCGCCTGTGGGGAAATCAGGTCCTTTAATGTGCTCCATAATTTCGCCAAGCTCTGCCGAGGGATTGTCAATCAGGCAGCACATTCCCTCAACAACCTCGTTCATATTGTGGGGCGGAATTTTTGTTGCCATACCAACGGCTATACCGTCTGAACCGTTAACAAGCAGGTTAGGAAAACGAGCCGGCAAAACAACAGGCTCTTTCGTTGTGTCATCAAAGTTCGGCGCAAAATCAACGGTGTCCTTTTTTATATCCTCAAGCATTTTCATTGCGGCCTTGCTCATACGCGACTCGGTGTAACGGTATGCAGCAGGCGGGTCGCCGTCAATAGAACCGAAGTTTCCGTGGCCGTCAACAAGGGGATGCCTTAATGAAAACGGCTGTGCAAGTCTAACCATTGCGTCATAAACCGACGCGTCTCCGTGGGGATGATAGTGACCCAGCACTTCGCCGACTGTTGTGGCGCACTTACGGTACGGATTTGTTGGATACAAATTATTGTCGTACATAGCATATAAAATTCTTCTGTGAACCGGCTTAAGTCCGTCTCTTACATCGGGCAATGCACGGGCAACAATAACGCTCATTGAGTAGTCAAGAAACGCTTTTCTTATTTCACTGCTGATTTCAACATCAATAATTTTTTGGTTGTCGTAACGAATTTCATTATTGTCCATTATTTTTTTCCGACTCCTTTTGGTTGTTTGTAATTACCAATGGCTTTTTTTATTTCAGCCTGCTGTAAAAGCAATTACTTTTCAGTATTTGTGTTACGGCAAGGCGTTGCTTTTCGCTGAAAAATCTTTTGGGTAAAAGAATATATTTGTCGCTGAAGAAAACAGAATAGTAATTTTCGCTTTCGTATGCGGCATTAATAAAGGCATAGGGAATAACCCTGTCTGACTCAAACTGAAGCTCCTCGTCCTTTGTTATCAGCTCAAAATAGCTTTTCTCAAATATAACCGTCTTGTTAAGAAAAGTAAATTTATCCAGCCTTGCCAATTTCTCTGCCTGCTTTTTTGTTACAACAAAGTAGTTAAAAAGCATACTCAGCACCACGGCAGTCACCGCCGCGGCAATAAAGTAAAGATATACTTTTTCGTGGGTGGTCACATAGCCATATACGCAGATTGCCGCATAAAGCACCGTCATAAAGTAGCAAAAGCCAAGGACTCTGTTTTTCTTTATAACCATTCTTTGCCCCTGAATTAAATCGTTTAGGTCAATGGCTCCTTGGGCGGTAACGGGTATATCCTCACCGCCGTCGCTAACTTCATTAAAATTGCCCCTTTGCGTGTCTGCCTCTTTAGTAAGCTTGTTTGATTTCGGCTTTTTTTTGCATTTTTCGCTTATAATTTCGCAAAGCCTGTCAAGCAGGGGAGAGCTGTTTTCCGCCTTGCTTATAACGAACGCATCGCCGCTTGGCACGGGTAAAATTACTACTCGGCTTTCGTCTGCTTCTGCGGCAAAAACATCCTCCCACCTTAACGAAATTCTTTGGTAATCGCTGATAAACACTGCCCTTTCGCCGTCAAACAAAACGGTTTTTTCCTTACTGCTGAAGGGGGAGGAAAAAAATTCTCTTTCGCACAGCTTTCTTGTTGGCGATAAAAGCATTAATACCGAATATGCCGAAATAATTCCTACCGCCAAATAGCCTGTTGCTCCTATATTTCCCGATGGGGCAACGGCAACATATGCCGCCGAGATTATAAGCATCAGCAGCGGAAAAATTTTTCTTTTTCCCAACGTTTTAATTTTAAATTTGACTCCGCGGTAATAATCGTCGGCAGTCATTTTAAATTTTATTTTTTCCATATCTGTTACTGCATTAAGTTATACATCAAGATTTTGAACGAATTTTGCGTTCTTTTCAATAAACTCGCGGCGCGGCTCAACATTGTCGCCCATAAGGATAGAAAAGTTTTCGCTTGCCCTTTGTGCGTCCTCTATTGTAACGCGAAGCATCGTTCTGAATTCGGGGTCCATAGTTGTTTCCCAAAGCTGTGCCGGGTCCATTTCACCAAGACCTTTGTATCGCTGAATGTCGCACTCTCCGCCTAATTCCTCAATCATTCTGTCTCTCTCCTCGTCGGAAAAGGCATAGGCGCTTTTCTTGCCCTTTGATACCTTAAAGAGCGGCGGCTGTGCAATGTAAACATATCCGTCCTCTATTACCTGAGGCATATAGCGGAAGAAGAATGTTAAAAGCAATGTTCTGATGTGGGCACCGTCAACATCGGCATCTGCCATAAGAATAATCTTGTGGTATCTAAGCTTGCTTATGTCGAAATCGTCGCCTATTCCCGTGCCTAAAGCCATAACAACGGGAAGAAGCTTTTCGTTTGAATATACCTTGTCAACCCTTGCCTTTTCAACATTAAGCATTTTGCCCCAAAGGGGAGGAATTGCCATATGCGCTCTGTCTCTGCCCTCCTTGGCAGAGCCGCCTGCAGAATCACTGTCTCTTATACACATCTCCGAGCACACGAG
>CALYNN010000018.1 GCA_945221685.1 uncultured Clostridia bacterium
TGATAGGCTCGTGCGCCTGCCATTGCCAGATTTGACGAATAGTCGCCGTTTGCCTTGTTTGCAGGCACCTCAATATTAAACTGCGGCAGCTCCGCCTCAGGCAAATCTCCTGCCCCAACGGCGCGGCTTACTGCGTCGATCAGCTTATCCTTAAGCAGATTTTTTGTATTTTCCACAAGCTTTGACATTTTTTGTTCTCCTAAATTTCCTTAAAGCTCAATTTTATATCGTTTCGCGACGCAAGGGCGCCGTTAATATCAATATCGTAGGCAAGGTAAAAGCTTCCCTCACCGCCGTTTATATCTATATCTATACTATGCCCCGAAATTCCCATTAGAATATCACCGTACTCAGTACCGTAGCGGCATAGCCGTCTTTCGTTTTTATCAATAGTTAGGCAGGAGTAAAAGCCTCCCTCCCTTGTCATTTCGGCAATTCCTTCGGTTTTGTCAACAGTAACCGAAACGGCAACGGGAGCCATAGGCGGAGCCTGCTGCTCATTATATTTTATAACATAGCTTTTGTCGGTTTCCTCCAGCGTGCCAACGGTTGTAAGCTCAATTTTATCGCTTTCCTCGTCAAGCCGCTGTGAGCCGACTATCTCTAACAATACCTTTGCCATAGCTGCTTCCTTAAATAATTCCGCCACGCTCAATCGCAAGCGAAATAAGTCTGTCTATAAGCTCCCTGTAGGGCACGCCCACAGCCTCGAAAAGCTTTGGATACATACTGATATCGGTCTGACCGGGGATTGTGTTAACCTCGTTAAACAGAACTCTGCCGTCCTCGGTAACGAAAAAGTCAACCCTTGCCATGCCCTCACAGCCCATAGCCTTATACGCCTTAACTGCCTGCTGCCTTACCTCATCTCTCTTTGCCTCGTCAATAAGAGCGGGAATATGAAGCTGCGAAGCAGGGTTGTTATACTTTGCGTCAAAATCGTAAAACTCGGCGGCGGCAACTATTTGACCAACCTCGGCGGGAGTAATCTCGTTATTGCCCATAACCGCGCACTCAACCTCGCTGCCTGTTATAAACTCCTCAAGCACTGCCTTTTTATCCTCCTTAAAGGCAGTTTCCATAGCAGCATAAAGCTCCTCCTTACTGTGCGCCTTAGAGATGCCCACAGAGGAGCCTGCGTTTGCCGGCTTAACAAATATGGGCAAGCCCAGCCTTTCAACTGCAAGGTCAATCTGCTCGGCAGGATTTTTTCTGTAGTCATAAAGATTAACTGCCATCCACCTTGCCTGCGCTATACCTACCGCGTCGGCAACGGCGTTGGCAACGGCTTTATCCATACAAACTCCCGAGGAGGTTGCGTCGCATCCAACAAACGGAATTTGAGCAAGCTGAAGCAAGCCCTGAACAGTTCCGTCCTCACCGTTTTTGCCGTGCAAAACAGGGAAGGCCGCGTCAAGCTTTATTATATCACCCTTTGCCGTAATAACTCCGTGAACGGAAGCATCGGGGCAAATAAAGGCAGGAATAAGGCTGGGGGAATTAAGCCACCTATCGTCGGGGAGAAGGTCGGCACTGTCGTTAAACAAAAACCACCTGCCCTGCTTTGTTATTCCTAAAAGTACAACATTATACTTACTGTAATCAATATTTTTAATTATGCTTTTTGCAGAAATACAGCTGATGTTATGCTCCGACGAAACACCGCCGAAAATTACTGCCAAGGTTCTTTTGTTCATAATAAAGCCTGCTTCCATAAAATTATTCATAATATTGTATCACAACAACCTGTAATAATCAATATGATATTAATATTTAAAAATATAAATATTAGTAAAAAATTAGTGACAAATATTATTTATAATGATATAATACTATGGATTGAACAAGGTTGAGATTTCAAAACACTGTCGTAAACACGGAGAAGCAGCTTATGACCGGACTTGAAAAATACAAACGCAACATAATTATCAAAGCGCTTATTATTCCCTTTGCCGTTACTCTTATTGCGGTAAGCCTGTTTTTACTTTCTCTGCCCGATATTAAAGAGGCTATGCCCAACGGCGTTCAGTACTCTCAGCAGGAAAGCGCTCTGCAAGCCGAAAACGGAGCGTAAGGATATGGACAGGCTTTTACATTATTCAAATAAGCTTGTTTGCTATTTCCTTTCCGTTTTGCTTGCGCTATGCCTTTCGTTCGGAGCAGTAAGTGCAGTTTTTGCCGTTACGATAGGAAATGAAAATTTTACGGTAAAATATTTTTCAAAGGATTCAACGGTCAGCCTTCTTACAGAAAATCTCAACGAATGTTATCAGCAGCTATCAGACGAAACGGGTATTCCCAAATCGGTATTCATTAACGCCGTAGGCTATGATTTTATTAAATCGGTTCAGCGCACCGTTATAGAGGGAACTCAAGCCTCGGCAAGTCTTGATTTCAGTAGCACCACAGATATTGAAAAAAGGTTTACCGGTGCAATTAAGAAATACGACGAGGAAGGCTCAATTAAGCGGAGCGAGCAGGAAATTGCTAAAATCAGCCGCAAGGCAGTAGAAGCCTTCAACAGCACCTGCGCAATAGTAAACAACCGAGAGCTGATGCCCATTGCCTCATTTATGTATAACGAGGCTGTTATTGCGGCAATTTTCCTCTTGGTATCGGCGGCGGCCTGTGCAGGGGCGGAAATAATTCTTAACGGCAGGCGTCATAAAAGCTACAACTATATAGCCACAGGGCTTGTTGCCTCGGGCGAAATAATGATTGTTCTTCCGCTTATTGTGATTTTTTCAATGCTTATTAATGACTCCTGCATAACAAATATTGAAGCATACAATATTGCAATAAGGGCGGCGACGCAGTATTCGCTGTATATAATCATTGCAATAGGTGCAGTTTTTCTTATTGCAGGCATTTTGATTTTTGCCGCGGTTTTTAAATATTACCGAAGAAAGCTGCTTGAATGTGACACAGAAACGGAAATTGAGCGAAAGCTTATCAGATAATAAATTATAGGAGAACTGTATATGGAGCTTAACGAAATATTCAGATTAGTCGAAAAACAACTTACCGATATTAACAACGAGCTTGGCTTTGACAAAAGCGAGGTTAAAGGCGACTCGCTTGTTTTTACAGGTAACAGAGGCGGCTACAAATTAACATATGACTCTCAGGAAACAATAATGATTTTTGACTGTGCCTTCGGCGAAATTACAGAGGAAACCGAATACGGTACAATTTCAAAAAGTCTTTTTGATGCTGAAGCCTACAACGAAAAGGATGTAAAATCTTTGGCAAACGAAATTGCCGACGAGCTGGGCGGACTTTTCAAAACAAAAAAGAAGGTAGATATTGACAAGGTTAAAATGCCTAAGGCTGTTTCGCGCACAAAGGCTAAAAACGGCGTTATCAGCTATGACGCCGACTCTCTTGCCAACCGTTTCGGAACAATGTTCCCTCAGGCAAAGGAGCCTATTAAGCAAAATATTATTGACTACGGTGAGTTTTTACCCGAAACATTTTTTACCGAATACGGCACCGCCTTGGTGCTTGATGTAATTAAAAACGGCAATGAAGCAGAGCAGAAGAAGCTGTTTAAAATGCTCAACGAAATTTATGAGGACGGCACTAACGAGGTGCAGGATATTATCGGCGTAACCATTCTCGGCGAAATAAAGGACGACGAAGAGATGATGGCTGTTGCCGACAAATATATGTCCGAATATATGGCAGGACCTGTGCACGAAATCAACAAGCTTACAAAAAAGAACAGCCGTCTTACCAAAAAGCTTAAAAATCCGCCGCCGTATAAGCCAAAAAAGAAAAAGAATAACTTTATGCAAAGCGCTCTTCAGCAAAACAATCAAAGCAGATAGGCTTAAGACAAAGCGCTTAAATAATAATAAGGATATAAAATGGAACATTACAAAAAAAGCTTTATAAAAAAAGAATTTGTATTTCCTGTAATAACCGCAATAATAGCTGTGGCAATCACAGCTATTGCTCTTTACGGATATTTGGAGGAGCTGCCCTTTTTCTCCAATGAGCTTAAAATTGCGGAAATCGGAGACCATCAGATTAAAGAGCTTGAGCAAATCATTGTGCAGGGTACGGTAAAGAAAAGCGACCTTCCCGAAATCAGCGCAAACACTTCATTAGGAAGCGTAGGCGCAGGAGATACGGTTATGCCGCTAATATATGAGCCGAGCTACGAAAACACAAGCAATAATTTTTGCCTCAGCGGCGGTGTACTGCCGGGTGAAGCAGGCAACGCCTTTATATACTGTGCAAAGGCAAACGGAAAAGATATTAGAGTGCTGAAAAAAGGAGATACAATTACCGTAAGCACCTTTTACGGCGAATATACCTACACGGTTTATAATACCTTTACCGCCAAAAGCCAAGAGGAGCTTAAGGACAAAGCATTAGGACTTGGCAGTGCCGTTACTCTTTATACGGATAAGAAAGAGGCTCCCGGAATATCCGGTTCCTATTTCGCCGCGTACTGCCAAATGACCTCCGGCGCAAGAGTTGCAGAATAGGATGTCGTTATGAGTTTTCAAAAAGCAAGAAATATTATATGCATAATTTTATGCGCTGTTACTGCGCTGGGAGCCGTGTTAACCGTTGGCGCATTTATTTTCAGCTCCACCCTTTGCAGCAGCGAATTTATGGAAAAAAGACTTATGTCGAAAGCCGTTATAAGCAAATGCGACGAAAGCTACAACGCAAGGCTTGAGGCGCTTTCACAGGAAACCGGTATTCCTGTCCATGTTTTCAAGGCTGCAAGCGACAAATTTGTTATTGCCGAAAACGCCGTTCAACGCCTCTATTCAGGTCAGGACACAACTATGTTCAGCAACGACAAAACAGAGGTTTTTGAAAAGCTGTGTACCGAATATGTTGAGGGAAACGAGCTGGAATACAGTAAGAACGAAATAACCGCAGCCGCTGAAAAGGCAACGCAGATTTATGCCGATTGCTACGGCATTGCCGATTCTCAGCCCATTTACGACTTTATAACATCACTGAAAAACCGCTCCTCCGGAATTATGGCATTAGGACTTCTTTTGATAGTTGTACCTGCCGCAGTGGCTATGATGTTGTTTTCAAAGCGTGAAAAGCTTTTGGCTCAGCTATTGTCATTTCTTACCGCTTCGGGATTTGCCCTTGCATTATCAGGCGCCGTGGGATTAATTTTCGGTATCGGAACAAATACCTTGATAACGCCGGAAATTTATGCAAAAGCTATTTCGCAGACAGTAAGATTTGATTTTGCCGTTATTCTAATAATAGGAATTGCAGTCAGCGCAGCGGCAATATTCTTGGCCGTAAAAACCAATGACAGAATTATTGAAAAAAGAATAGAAGACAGCTTGTAATTACTAAAATGTTTTTAATTATTATAAGTATTATAATTAAATAATAAGAAGACAGACCTTATTCATTTTGAGAATGGGGTCTGTTTTTTTGTTTTCACTCTGTATATCCTATAAATGTCGAATTTACTGAAAAATAATTTAAAATTGCATATAGTATTGTTTTTCGTTATTTCTATTTTTTATCACAACATATTGTGTTTATAAAATTATCAATCTTCAAATATTACAAATTGTAAGAACTAAAACTTGATTTTTTAACGATTTTACAAAAATTTGTAATCACACATTAAAGCGTTAAATTTTATAACCACAAGATGTAGGGCGTTTTGGGGCAATCGTGAGCATATGAAAAATTTCTTTTGTGCAAAATAGCCAAAAAGTTGAGTTTTGAAATGTTGACACCTTATGCACTTGTGACTATAATGGCTACTGCTCGGGGAAATACTAACGGTAGCAGAAAATTTTACTAACTTCTGTTTTGTGCCATACGGTATCGGAAAACAACACCGAAGCCAATAAAAATATGGCACGAATATTAGGAACTCGATTCAAGCAAGCCCTAATATTTCCGAAGAACAAAGGAGATTAAGATGGAAAACCAATCAACAGCCAAAGGCTTCAAGGGTATTGCCCGCGGAATACTTTTGGCAGTAACGGCATTTCTTCTTACCATCGGCATTTTTGCTTCAACTGCATTTGCTGATCTTATTAATCAGTACAATGTTGAAATCAAGGTGGATAATGAAAGCATAACCGTTACGACTAATGAGACGGAAGCAATCGAAATCCTGTCACAGGCTAATATCACTTCAGAAAAAAATGATAAGCTTGACTTAAGCGGATTTGTTGCCGGAGAAGGCGGCACTATCGCAATTGACAGACTCAAGAATGTTAACATTGAGTTTGACGGCGCTATAAACACCTACGGTGTATATGCCGATACAGTAGGCGAGGCTCTCAACGAGCTGGGCATTACCGTAAACAGCGGTGATAAAATCAGCTACTCGGCTGACGACGCTGTTCAGGACGGAATGATTATTACAATTCATTCTGCAAAATCCGTATGCCTTAAGGCAGACGGAAGGACTGCCAAGTATGCAATTTATCAGGGCACGGTAAAGGATTTACTTCAGCTTGCCCAAATTACCTTAGGCAAGGACGACTACACTAAGCCTTCACTTGACAGCGAGCTTAAAGCAAATATGACGGTTACTGTTTACAGAGTAACCTATAAAACAGTAGAGGAAACAGAGAAAACTGCCTACAAAACTGTTTCTCAAAAGGATTCCTCAATGGCACAGGGCACCTCAAAAACCGTTAAAAAGGGTGTTAAGGGCGAGGATAAGGTAACCTACAAGGTTAAGTATGTTAACGGCAAGAAGACCTCACAGTCAGAGGTAAGCCGCCAAACAGTAAAAGCTCCTCAAAATGCCGTTGTAAAGGTAGGCACAAAAAAGGTTAAGGGCTCATCCTCCGTTAAATCCAACGGAGTTAAATCTAAAAACGGCTACACCGTTGGCCAAAAAATTACCGGCAAATACACTCATTACTGTGCCTGCGCAACCTGCAACGGAAATTCAAGAGGTATTACTGCCAGCGGTAAAAAGATATACAACGGTATGGCTAATCCGTATTATATTGCCTGCAACTGGCTTCCCCTGGGTTCTGTAATTAAGGTTGACGGCAAAGTTTATACGGTAGTTGACCGCGGCGGCTCGGGACTTTCCACCCCCGGCAGAATAGATATATTTACACCGGAAGGTCATTCAGCCTGCTACAAATACGGCACAGGATACTGCTCCATTGAAATTGTAAGACTTGGCTGGTAAAATATTATAAATAACAAGGCTTTGAATTGCTTATGCAACTCAAAGCCTTTTTTGTCGTTCTTTTTAGTTTTGATTTAAAATACGGTTATAGACTTTCCTGCGGAAGCTCCATTGCGTCCTTTTCGGTAATCTCTCTTATTACTCTGCAGGGAACGCCTGCCGCAAAGCTGTTGGGCGGAATATCCCGAGTTACAACACTGCCGGCACCTATTACACAGCCCTCGCCTATTGTTACTCCGCCGCAAATAGTAACATTGCTTGCTATCCAGCAGTTTTGCTTAATCTCAATAGGCTTTGCATATTCATAATCATAAAGGCTTCCGTCCTTTGCCGTGCGAATATTTCTATCCTGATAACGCATAGGATGAACAGGTGTTTCAATAGAAACATTCGGACCGATAAGCACATTGTCGCCTATTGTTACGGGGCACACATCAAGAATAACGGCATTGAAATTTATAAAGCAATTAACGCCTATTTTTGTATTAATTCCGTAATCAAAATAAACAGGTCCCTGAATATATACTCCCTGTGCCCTGTTTGGCACAAGCCTGTCAAGTATCTCCTGTCTTATTTCCGTCTGGTCGTCATATGTATCGTTATAATCCTTTGAAAGCCTGTGCGCCTGAGTCCTGAGCTTTTCAAGATAGCTGTCGCTTGGATTATAAAGCTTTCCTGCCACCATCTTTTCGTATTCTGTCATAAAATCTCCTTATATGTAACCGATTAGCCCTGCAATTTGCAGGGAACTCGGATTTAATAATTTTCGCTTTTTATTTTAAAATAAGATTTAGGATGCTTGCAAACGGGGCACATATTAGGAGCGCCCTTGCCTACAACAATATTTCCGCAATTAGAGCAAATCCAAATTTTATCCTCGTCACGACTGAAGACGAGACCGTCCTTAACATTTTCAAGCAGCTTGCGAAAGCGTGCCTCGTGCTCCTTTTCGATTGCGCCCACCTGCTCAAAAAGAAAGGCAATGTGGTCAAAGCCCTCCTCTCTGGCTTCCTTTGCAAAGGTGTCGTACATATTTGTCCATTCGTAATTTTCGCCGTCTGCCGCGTCGCTTAAATTTTTTTGAGTATCGGCAAGCTCACGGTTATTAAGATACTTGAACCATATTTTTGCGTGTTCCTTTTCATTGTCGGCAGTCTCGCGAAAAATTTCGGCAATCTGCATAAAGCCGTCCTGCTCTGCCTTTTCGGCAAAGAAGGTGTATTTATTTCTCGCCTGACTTTCGCCGGCAAATGCCGCCATTAAATTTGCCTGTGTTTTTGTGCCCTGAATATTATCCAAAAAAGTCACTCCTTTTTTTCGGCATACAAGGCGCAAAGACCGTTGAACGCCGTTATATTGACCTTTTTAGTTTAGTCATTATTCTTATAAATATACACCACACAGCCTGAAAAACTGCAATATTTAACGCGTTAAGCTGGGTAATTCCCCCAACAATGCCGAGAAGCACCGCTATTCCCAAGCCGATAGCACAGCCAAAGGAAATAAGCACGCTGAGCAGCTTTCTTGTATCCTCAAGATTTTCCGCAGCGTCCATTGCCGAAACAAAGCCCAATGCAGAGCCGTTGTGAACAATATAGGCAGGTGACTTTTCCACGCACTTATCCGAATACTTTTCAAAGGTTCTGGCGTTAGCGGCGCTGATAACCCGCATAAATCCCTTTGGAACAGAGAAAAGCTCGGCAAGGCTGTCGTCGGTTATGTACGGGTCGGAGCTTTTTACAAGCACTGTCATACCGCTTTTTTCAAGCCTTTTAAGCACTCTTTTCAGCTTTGGGTCTGCACTGTAGGAAACAACAAACATTGTCATCAGCTTACCTGCAATAGCAAGATAAAGTGCCTTTTCGCCTTTTTTGGTATGACGCTTTTCGTAATCCTCGGTAGGAACCTGAACGCCGTGGTGAATAAGAAGCTCTCTTGTGCCTACAAGCACTTTTTTTCTGTAAAGCCAAGCCGATGTGCCCAGCTTATCCTCATAAACCACTCCGTCAATTTCGGGAATAATATTGTCGCCTACAATATACTTTTTAAATTCATATACAAGGGGACTTTTTGTTTTCATTATAACCGCCGCAGTATAAAGAATAAGCTCATCCGGCTTTACCTTGTTGAACTTTACTCTGCCGTGAATTTGACAGCTGTTTATGCCGAATAAATCCTGCGCCTCAATTACTATGGCATTTGTGTTATTTACGGTTGATGCTCCCTCAAAGCCGTTAATCATTGCACCGTTTACCTTAAGCCTGCGCGACATTTCCAAAAGTGCCTGATTAGTGCAGTAAAGAGAAATGCAGGGCAAGGATATGCCGATTCCGCAAACGGCAAGATTAAAGCCAAAATGCCAGCTTCCGTTAATTATTGAAAATACAATAAATGCAACGGCATTAAGTCCAAGCATAACCAATCCGGTTATTTTTGCAAGATTATCGGCAGGCTCGTTACTACATGCTATATCTAAAAACTTTGTGGAAAAATCGGTTTTAATGCTTGTTTTAAGATTCGCCTCGCCTGTTAATACGCCTCTGCTGATAATAGTTGCGTCAACGGCGTTTGCAATATCCTCAACGGTATGAAGGTTACCCTCCTGCTCCGAAAGAAATTCAAAATTCTCAATAATTCGTGTAAGCATTGAACGCTTGCCTAAATTGCTGAAAAGCAGTGCGAAGGCACCTAAAAAAGCAAAGGGACTGCCGTTGTCGATATAAAGCTCGGTGTTAACCGCCATCATCAGCGTATGGGCAAAAATTATAAGACAGGCAACGGAAATCGGGAAATCACTGTTTACCGAATTTTTAAAATTAAAGCCGTGAACAATATTTTTAATATTTACAAGCAGTACAACGGAATAGATTATTACCATTGTTGTAAAATATGCCGTATCGTCAAGCAAAAGCTGAGGCAGATGAACAGTATCCTTTAACGCCGTAAGAAGTGCCAGCGCCGCGCCTAAAATAAATGTTATCACCGCAGTAAGGGTAACGGCGGATTTTGAAGCAAAAAGCCTTTCGAGAAATGCGGTTTTTTCGCCGTTATGCTCATATTCCTTTTTAACTATTTTGCTTTTAGACTCGTCATCGTCTATTTCGTCGGGACTGAAAAGCCTGAATTTATTTATCTTATCCTCTCGTTTTTTTGCAAGCTGCTCCTCTGCAACGCGTTCGTCAATTTTTTCTACCCTGTCAATGCCGTCCTCAAAGCCTTCAAGCACAATTTGGTCGTCCTCGTCGCTTTCGTAATACTCTGCCCTTCTCGGCGGCTGATTACTGCCTATGCTGATTTTCGTATGCTCCAGCTCGTCAACGGAAACTATTGTGGGCATTTCCTCCAAATCAGACGCCTTATCAAAGGAGGCGCGGCTTCTTATTGTGGCAGGACGTTCAACCATTTCAGGCGGTCTTTTCGAGTAAATCGGCTCGTCGGAGCTTTGGTTGTGAAAATAGCTTTTCCTTGCGCTTTTTACATCGGGCACTACGCCTGTTTTTGCGTCGATATTAACAACCGCCGTTTTATCCTGTGCAGCCTTTTTATTTTCTTCGCTTGGGGCAGGTATAACCTGCGTAGCCTGAACGGCAGAGCTGTTACTCTTATCGTACCGAACAGTCGGAGCCTCGGTGTCCTTTGGTATCTTAAGCTCTCTTGTTTTAAACTCATCTGCCGCCGCATTGACTTCTTCAACAGCGGTCTTTGCCGTTTTTTCTGCTTTTTTTCTTATTTCCTCAGCTTGTTTGAGGATTTCTTCAATAGATAAACCTTCACTCATTTTTCATCACTCACAAATCAAGTCTTTGCCTTGCAACCTCATACATTATTATACCGGCGGCAACCGAGGCGTTGAGGGAATTAACATTGCCCCTCATAGGAAGTGAAACAGTAACATCGCACTTTTCCTTAATCAGCCTGCCTACTCCGCTTCCCTCGTTGCCTATAACAAGGGCACAGCCGCCCGAAAAATCAGTTTTGCACCAGGGCTGACCGTCCATATCGGCACAGTAAACCCAAATGTTTTTCTTTTTTAAATCGTCTATAACCGAAGCGAGATTACCAACCCTTGCAACACGCATATATTCAAGGGCGCCGCAGGAGGTTTTTGCAACAACAAAATTCAAGCCTACACTGCGCCTTTTCGGTATTATTATGCCGTGGGCGCCGCACGCCTCTGCGCTTCTTATTATAGCGCCTAAATTATGGCTGTCCTCAATTTCATCGCAGATAATTATAAAGGGAGCCTCGCCCTTGCTTTCGGCATATTCAAGAATTTCATCAACGCTTGAATAGCTGTGGGCAGGCACATTTGCCGCCACTCCCTGATGATTTTCGCCTGCGCTCATAAAGTCAAGCTTCTTTCGGTCAACGGTTTTTACTACAATTCCTTTTTCACGGCACATTGCAATAATTCTGTTTACCGAGCCCTCGCGCTCTCCCTTTGCAACAAGAACATTTTCAACCTCTCTGCCGCTTTTAAGAAGCTCTAAAACCGCATTTCTTCCGATTATTAAATTGTCATTTTCAATAACCGTCTTTTCTCTTTTTTCCTTTGCCATATTTAATCCTCAATGTGTTTTCTCTGTTATTTTTATTATAACATTATACAAGACCATAATCAATAATCCCCGCGGATTTTTAACAAATAGTCAAGGGCCAATTTATTCCTTGAAGCACTCTGCATAATATGCTATAATCAGCTTGGTGATAGCAATGAAAATTAAGGACAAAATTGAAAAAGCAATATCGAAGGCGGTTGAAGCCGTAACAAGCGGCGTTGCCCAGGAGGAAAACGCCGTTCAGGGAGAAAAGACTGTATTCCCCGAAATGCCTAAGGTCTGTCTTAAAGCGGCGGAGGAGGCACAGGTTTTGCTGAAAAACAACGGTGTGCTTCCCCTTAAGGCAGGAAGCAGAGTGGCGGTTTTCGGCAGATGTCAGATTGACTACTTTTATGTTGGCTACGGTAGCGGCGGCGATGTTAAGGCGCCCTACTATACAAGCCTAAATGATGAGCTTGAAAAAAACGGTGTAAGGCTTAACGAACAGCTTAAAAGCACCTACAAGGCTTGGTGCGAGGCAAATCCCGTTAACCACGGCTTTTGGGGCCACTGGCCTATGAACTACCCCGAAATGCCCCTTGACTCCCAAACGGTTAGCGACTCTGCAAGGGAAAGCGACACTGCCCTTGTAATTATCGGCAGAGCCGCCGGAGAGGACAGGGAAAATATTTTGACCAAGGGAAGCTACTACCTTACCGACGAGGAAATCAGTATGCTTAACCTTGTTACCGAGGCCTTCGACAATACCGTTGTTGTTATGGACTGCGGCAATATTATTGATATGGCGTGGACTGAAAAATACGGCGACAAAATAAGCGCTGTAATTTATGCTTGGCAATGCGGAATGGAAAGCGGCAGTGCCCTTGCAAATGTGCTGACAGGTAAAGCTAACCCTTGTGGCAGACTTACAGACGCTATTGCCCGCAGCTACGAGGCTTACCCAAGCTCAGACAATTTCGGCAACAGGGATTTCAATAATTACAGGGAGGATATTTTCTTTTGCTACCGATACCTTGAAAGTTTTGAACAAAAGGTTGTGCTCTACCCCTTGTGCTGCGGCTTAAGCTACACGGAATTTGAGGCAAAGGCGGATTTTGCCGAAAAATCCGAGGACGGCGTAACGGTTAAGGTAACCGTTACCAACAAAGGCAAGGTCAGCGGCAAGGAGGTTGTTCAGCTTTATCTTTCTAAGCCACAGGGTGAGCTTTGCAATCCAACGGTGTCACTGGCGGCATTTGCAAAAACAAAGCTTCTTGCTCCCAATGAAAGCGAAACGGTTGAGCTTTTTGTTTCGGACTACGATTTGTGCTGCTTTGACGACGAGGGCGCAACAGGATACAAAAACGCCTATGTGCTTTTAGGCGGCGAATACAACCTTTACATAGGAAAAAGCAGCAGAGAGCTTGAAAAAATTTACTCCTTTACCTGCGAAAAGACGCTTTACCGACAGCTTGGTGAGGTTTGCGCCGTTAAGGACGGCTTTGACAGAATTACAGGCAGATATGTTGACGGAAGGCTATACCCTGTTAAGACAGATGTGAAGCCTGCCGTTCCCTTTTTGAAAAACAGAATTATTGAAAATCTGCCGCAGGAAATTGGATTTAAGGGCTACAAGGGCAGAAAGCTTGCGTCCGTAAAAAAAGGCGAAATAACCCTTGACGAATTTATTGCCCAGCTTGACAACAGCGAGCTTGCGGCTCTTACAAGAGGCGAGGGCGAAATGGACAGCGACTTGGGCGTTACGGGCAACGCAGGAGCCTTTGGAGGAATAACCCAAGGTCTGCGCGACAAGGGAGTTCCTCCCATTATTACCACAGACGGTCCTGCAGGAATAAGAATTAAAAAATATACCTCTCTTTTGCCATGCGGCACAGCGCTTGCATGCACATGGAATACCGAAGCGGTTGAGGAGCTTGCCGCCGTAACAGGCAAGGAAATGAAGAAAAACAAAACCGATGTTCTGCTTGCGCCGGGTATGAATATCCATAGAAATGTGCTTTGCGGCAGAAACTTTGAATATTTTTCCGAGGACCCTCTTGTTTCCGGCAAAATTGCCGCCGCCTTTGTTCGCGGTATTCAGTCTCAGGGAGTATCCGCCTGCCCCAAGCATTTTGCCTGCAACAATCAGGAAATGCGCAGAACCCACAACGATTCAAGGGTATCGCAAAGGGCATTGCGCGAAATATATCTTAAGGGCTTTGAAATTTGCGTTAAGGAAGCAAAGCCGCTTAACATTATGACAAGCTACAACAAAATTAACGGCGTTTGGAGCCATTACAACTACGACCTTGTTACAACGGTACTGCGAGGCGAATGGGGCTACGACGGAAATGTTATGACGGATTGGTGGATGCGAAAATCTAAAAGTCCCGAATTTCCGCAAATAAAAAATAACGCTTATCGCGTAAGGGCGCAGGTGGATGTGCTTATGCCGGGATTAATCAGCAGAACCGACAGGCTTCGCAAGCCGGACAATTCGTTGCTTAAGGGAATTGACACCGAAAACGGCATTACAAGAGCCGAGCTTGAGCGCACCGCAAAAAATGTTTTAACCCTTGCGTTAAGATTAAACAAATAAAATTTAATCCGTCTGTGCTTTAGTTGTTTGGCGCAGGCGGATTTTTTTAATGTTTTTTAACATATATGGAAAGTATTATGCACAATATTGTTAATATATTATCAATCTCTTGTTAATTTTGACAAAGTTTCAAATAAATCATTGACAAAAACATAAACAATACTATAATGTAATAGCACGGTCAAAAGCCGGCAATACAAAATAATTACTTTTTAGGAGAAATATTATGGCAAGAGTTTACAACTTCAGCGCCGGTCCCTCAACACTTCCCGAAAAGGTGCTTGAGCAGGCTGCGGCAGAAATGATGGATTATCAGGGCAGCGGTCAGTC
>CALYNN010000019.1 GCA_945221685.1 uncultured Clostridia bacterium
GTCCTCGGGGAATGTTACATTAACAGCAAATTCCTCCTCTGACTTATGACCGGCAACCTGCGCCTCAAAGCCGGGAATAACTGAGCCTGAACCAAGCTCAAGAGGATAATTCTCACCCTTACCGCCGTCAAAAGCAACGCCGTCAACAAAGCCTTCAAAATCAATCTCGGCGGTGTCGCCCATTTCTGCAGCTCTGTCCTCAACGGTAACAAGGCGAGAGTTTCTGTCTCTCATATTTTCAAGCTCTTTATCTACATCCTCGTCAGAAGCCTCGGTAGGAAGCATAGCCGCCTTTAAGCCCTTGTAATCACCGAGCTTAACCTCCTCGGGATAAACGTTTATCTTCATTTTCATTTCAACGCCCTCTGTCTTGCTCATAACAGGAACATCAAGGTCGAAGGGCTGACCTACTAAGCGAAGATTACCCTCTTCGACTGCCGAGCTAACAGCGGCAGGATATACGATTTCAAGAGCGTCCTCAAAGAAAACGCCTTCGCCGTAATACTTCTCTACCATACCCTGAGGAGCCTTGCCCTTACGGAAGCCGGGAATTTGAATTGTCTTTCTCTGCTTTGCGTAAGCCTTTTTGCAGGCGTCTGCAAATTCCTCGGCAGATACGGTAACCTCAATTTCATAAACATTTGTTTCAACTTTATTTGATGATTTAAGTGCCATTATAATGACCTCCTTACTTTTTTACGATTACTGAAAAGGAATTATAACATATTAGATTAATAATATCAAGTTATTTTAAAATTTCTTAATTAAATAAGGAACAAAATTCAGCCTGTCTGCCGAAATAAGCTTAAAGTCGATTCCGTCAACATTGCCGTCAACGGAAAATTTTGCCGCCACACTATGAAGATGCCCGTAATAGCATTTTTTTATTCCGTTTTCTTTCAGCACCTGAATAATTTCCTCGCACTTATCATTTGAGGTAACAGGCGGATAATGAAGAAAAACAATTTTATCACTGCTTTTGGCAGCGTCAACAGACATTTTAAGGCGAATAACCTCTCGGTTTAAGACCTTAATATCCTGACAGTCCTCGCTGTCAAACATCCAACCGCGGCTTCCGCAAACGGAAAAGCCATCAAATTCAAATGCGTTGTTTTGTAAAATTGAAATAGTATCAAATCCGTTTTCGTTAATAAAATTATTCATTTTATTAACCGTGTTCCACCAATAATCGTGGTTACCTTTAATAAGAATTTTTCTGCCGTTAAGATTATTTATAAAATCGAAATCGGCATAAAGCTCCTCAAAATTAATTGCCCAGCTTATATCGCCTGCAATTACAACATAGTCATCGTCATTGATAAGCTTATTCCAATTATTTTTAAGTCTTTCGGTATAATCGTTCCAGCCGGGAAAAGTATCCATAGGCTTATTTGCTCCGAAAGACAAATGAGTATCTGCAATAGCAAAAAGGGACATAATATCTCCTATAGCGACAAGCGAAAATGCTCTGCCGATAATTTGAATAATAAATAAACATTCAACACATAATATATGCGAAGGGAGTGAAAGAAATGAACAACGAAATCAAAGGAATTTCTTGCGAAGTACAAAACTGTAAGTTCCACGACAAGGACAATAACTGCCTTGCAGGACACATTAGAGTCGGTGATAAGTCTGCTACAAGTGTTTCAGACACAAACTGCCAGACATTTGAGTGCTCCGACACTTGCGGTTGCAGATAATCAGTCTCTTTAAGAAAAATACGGCTCCTCGGAGCCGTATTTTTTTATAAATCCAAAAGCTTAAATACCATTTGGCTCATATCTTCTTTATTGCATACATCGGTAAATCTTACTTTCTTATCCTTAAGAGAAGCAAGAGGCGCAGGAATAGGAGCGCCTGTCAGCTCATTTAATTTTGTTACCATATCAAATTCATCTGCACCCTCTGCCTTGCCGTTTGTTACAGCGTCGAGAACGCTGGCGGAAAACTTATAGGGCGATGCTGTTGAATCAATAACGCATGGTAAATCGGATTTACCGGATTTTACAAATGCATCATAAACGCAAACAGCAACTGCGGTGTGAGTATCACAAAGATAATTATATTTATCAAAATGATATTTGATTGTATCAAACACTTCATTTTCGGAAGCGAAGCCTGCGTCAAATATTTCGGAAATTGCGTTTTTAAGCTCACTGCTGATTTGATATTCGCCCTTTGCTGAAAGCTGAGCCATTAAATCGGAAACAAGCTTATCATTGTCGCCGCTTAAATGGTAAAGCAATCTTTCAAGATTTGATGAAATAAGAATATCCATTGAGGGAGATGAGGTTGTGTAGAATTTTCTGTTTTTATCGTACTTACCTGTGTGCAGAAAATCGGTAAGTACATTATTTGAATTTGAAGCGCAAACTAAATACTTGATAGGAAGACCCATACGCTTAGCATAATATGCCGCGAGAATATTGCCGAAATTTCCTGTTGGTACAACAACATTCATTTCATCACCCAAAGCAATTCTTCCCTGCTCAAGCAAATCGCAGTATGCAGAAAAATAATACACAATCTGCGGAACGAGTCTACCCCAGTTAATAGAGTTTGCAGATGAAAACATCATATTCTTATCTGCAAGCTGAGCCTTAATTTCATCGTTTGTAAATATGGATTTAACTGCGCTTTGAGCATCGTCAAAATTACCGTTGATAGCACATACGGCAACATTGCCGCCCTCCTGCGTAGTCATTTGAAGCTTCTGCATAGGTGAAACTCCGTCAACAGGATAAAATACAAGGATTTTAGTGTTATCAACATCTTTAAAGCCTTCAAGCGCCGCTTTGCCTGTATCACCTGAGGTTGCTACAAGAATAACTATTGTTTTACCGTCGGCTGTTTTTTTGGCGGAAACAGTCATAAGATAAGGCAAAAGCTGAAGCGCCATATCCTTAAAAGCACAGGTAGGGCCGTGCCATAGCTCAAGAATATTTTTGTTACCGTCAATATTAACGGTAGGAGCAATTTTTTCAGAAGAAAACTTGCCCTTGGCATATGCGCCGCTGACGCAATAATCAAGCTCCTCGTCGGTAAAATCCGTTAAGTATTCCCTGAGTACTGTTTTAGCTCTTTCAATATATGACATTGAAACCATTGAATTGATTTTGTCGAGAGAAAACTGCGGAATTTCACAGGGGACAAATAATCCGCCTTCGGTGCTTATACCCTGTGCAATAGCCTGAGAGGCAGTTACTCTTATTGACTTATCTCTTGTTGATGTGTATTGCATAATAATTCTCCTAATAAATAGTTGTATATATTCTATAATAACTCAAAAGCATTTTCAAGATGTTTTATAGATTTAATTTCATTATTTTCGGTATATATTTCCACAACATCAAATCTCGGCTGAAGCCTTGAGCTGTTATGGGCAAGGTAAAGCTGTGCCGATGCAATTATTTTCTGCTGCTTTGAGGCAGTAACAAACTCAGCCGGAGAGGCAATGGAATTAACATTTCTTTGCTTAACCTCAACAAAGCATATGTACTTTCGGTTTTTAACGATTAAATCTATTTCACCGAAGCGAGTCGTATAATTTACATCCACAAGCTTATAACGCTTTTTACGCAGGAAATCCGCCGCCTTTATTTCCCACAGCTTACCGTTACTATTCATTATTAATTATCTTCTTCAAAAAGGATTTGCGGTGAATAGGCGAAATACCGTATTTTTCAATCATTTCATAATGAAGCTTTGTGCCGTAGCCCTTATGCTTTTCAAACTGATACTGCGGGTATTTTTCTGCCATTTCAAGCATATATCTGTCTCGGCTGACCTTGGCAATAACCGATGCGGCGGCAATGCTCATGCTCTTGGCGTCACCCTTGACTATGTCTTGCTCTGCAATATTTAATCCCGGTCGTCTGTTGCCGTCGATTAGTGCAATATCGGGAGCTACCGACAGGTTATCAACTGCTCTTCTCATTGCAAGAAAGGTTGCCTGCAAAATATTGATTTCATCAATTTCCTGTTGTGTAGCAACGCCAACGCCATAGGAAACGGCAGTTTCTTTTATAACATCAAAAAGATAGTCACGCTTCTTTTCGGAAAGCTTTTTAGAATCGTTAAGTCCGTCAATTATACAGCCCTTCGGCAGTATGACAGCGGCGGCGTAGACAGGACCTGCAAGAGGTCCCCTTCCCGCTTCGTCAATTCCGCAAACAATATTATAGCCTTGACTGTAGGCTTTTTCTTCGTATTCCAACCAATTCATTACTTCGGTAATTCAAGGGTAAGCTTACCCAATTTTCCTCCTCTGAATTCATCGCAAAGCATAACGGCAGTGCGTTCATAATCAATTTCTCCGCCCTTAATAAGAAAGCCGCGCTTTCTGCCAATCAGCTCAAGGATTTCCCATCCCTGTAAGCCGTCTATGTCGTCAAGCTTGTATCTTTCCGTAACAGCCTGGGGCTTAAGCTGAGAAAGCACCTCTAAAAGCCTACAGGAAAGGGTTTCAATATCTGTTACCTCATCCTTAACTGCACCGGTGAAAGCAAGCTTGTCCCCTACCTCTGCGTCGTCAAATTTCGGCCACAGAACGCCCGGAGTGTCAAGAAGCTCAATTCCGTTGCCCACTGCAAACCACTGCTGCTGACGGGTAACTCCGGCTTTATCGGCAACCTTTGCCTTAGCATTACCTGCCATACGGTTGATAAATGAGGATTTACCGGTGTTTGGAATACCTACCACCATAAGCCGCAGTGCCTTGCCCTTCATACCCTTTTCCTTGTTACGGCTGATAACATTTGCAAGAGCTTTTTTTACGGTAGGTATAAAATTATTAAGCCCTTTTCCCGTTCTGCAATCAACAGGCAAAGCATAAATATTTTTACTTTTGTAATATTCAATCCAACGCTTTGTGGCGTTGGGATCGGCAATATCACATTTATTAAGCAAAACAATTCTCGGCTTTCTTTTAATTATGCCGTCAAGCTCGGGATTTGATGAGCTATACGGAATTCTTGCATCAACAAGCTCAACAACGCCGTCTACAAGATTTAGGCTTTCTTTAATTATTCGTCTTGTTTTTGCCATATGGCCGGGAAACCACTGAACAGTTTGCTTTTGAAAATCAGCCATTTTTATCCTCCGAAAAATTAATACCTATATATATTATAACTTTATATCCGTTTTATTGTCAATAAAAACAAAAGGCACTCTCATTGAGAATGCCTTTAATTCAGATTAATTACTGAATGTTCTCTTTAACCTTTGCAGCCTTACCTACACGGTCACGGAGATAGTAAAGCTTAGCACGGCGAACCTTACCGGAACGAACAACCTGAACATCTACAACATTTGGTGAGTGCATTGGGAAAACCCTCTCAACACCAACGCCGTATGAAACGCGGCGAACAGTAAATGTTTTTGAAATACCTGAGCCCTTAATGGCAATTACGGTACCTTCAAACATCTGAATTCTTTCTCTGTTGCCCTCACGGATGTTTACAGATACCTTTACGGTATCACCGATTGAGAACTTGGGAAGCTCTGCCTTTGTGCTGTCTTTTTCAATTAATTTAAGTGCGTCCATTTCAATTTCCTCCTGTTTTTTATGAGATGTTCATATCAAAAGCTTGAAAGCGGACCATCTTCTTAAATGCTGACACATAGCAATTTACGCGTTGCAAGAGATGCAACGGAATAATGCTGAAATATAATAACACAAGTTAATACAAAAAGCAAGGGTTTTATTTAAATTCTTTATAATTCTTATCAAGCAAGGAAATTCTGCTGATATTTTTCCATTCGTAATCCATATCAATTAATCTTATTATTGTATCAAAAAGCAAGGTTGGATTAAGATTTTTTTCTGTTCCGGCGCACAATCTGAAATTAACAATTATCTCGCCGTCTCTTTCCGATATTCCGTATCTGTCTATAAGTGGTTTAATATCTGTTTCCTTAAATACCTTTTTTCTTCCCTGCTTTGATTTTTTTAGGGCAAAAATATTATCTCTTTCAAGCACAGAGCTGATTTTTTTCAGTGCCGTCTCATTATCTGCAAACTCAAGCTTAAATACATAGTCGGAATAAGCAATCTCACTGTTGTCACGAAAATCGGAATAAACATCAATAATTTTTAACCCTATAGGCAAAACACTGTTCATTCTTTGCTTGATTTCCCGAAGCTCCATATTTTCGGTTAGCCTTATATCAACGCTTTCGCAAAGGCTTTCAACACCTAAAGAAAGCGGCAAAGAAAAGCTCATATACGGATGCGGATTAAATCCTTCGGTGTACCAAAGCGGAATTTGCGCTCTTTTAAAGGCTCTGCCCATAGCTCTGTTAATATCAAGGTGGCTGATATATTTAAGCCTGTCTGTTTTTGAAAAACGAAGTCTAATTTCTTGCATCGCATTTTCCTCCGTTTAGCTTATTGGCACCGCAACCTGAACACTTAATGCGGCAGTGGGGTGTAGTTTCGTTTCTGTGAGCCTTTTTATTTTCGTTTTCAAGGAATTTTCTGCTGACGCCGAAATCAAGATGATCCCAAGGAAGAAGCTCGGAAAAATCTCTTTTTCTGTGAGTATAGAAATAAGGATCAATTCCGTTTTCATTAAAGGCTTGCATCCAAGCGTCAAAATTAAATTTATCGTCCCAGGAATCAAACTTGCATCCAAGCTCGTAAGCACGAAGCAATACCTTGCCGAGCCTTCTGTCGCCTCTTGCAAGAACACCTTCAAGAAGCGAGGTTGGCGTATCGTGGTAGGAGACTTTAATTTTTTTGCTGGGTACAGACTCAAGCAGGTGCTTTTGCTTTTCCTTTAGCGACTCCATTGAATCCTCCGGCTCCCACTGAAAAGGAGTAAAGGGCTTTGGAATAAATGAAGCGCAGGAAACGGAAACCTGAACGCCTGTCCCCTTTTGTCTTTGAGGATTGTTATAAAAGGCGTGAACAACCTCCATAGCAAGCTTTGCAATGCCCTCAATATCCTCCATTGTTTCGGTTGGAAGTCCCATCATAAAATAGAGCTTAACCGATGTCCATCCGTTATTAAACGCCTTGTTGCAGGTATTTATTACCTCCTGCTCGGTAACATTCTTGTTTATAACATCACGAAGCCTTTGAGTGCCTGCTTCAGGCGCAAAGGTCAAACCGCTTCTGCGTACCTTGTTAAGCTGCTCAACAAGCTCGTCGGAAAAATTATCAACTCTGAGACTTGGCAGAGATAAATTAATATTTTCTTTAACAGTCCAATCTATAAGAGTTGTAAGCATTTTGTTTACATCACTGTGATCGGAGGTTGAAAGAGAGCAAAGAGAAATTTCATCGTAGCCTGTTGACTCGATAAGCGCTTTACACTGTTCATTAATTGTTTCGACGCTTTTTTCCCTGATAGGTCTGTAGATAAAGCCGGCCTGACAGAAGCGGCAGCCGCGAATACAGCCGCGAAAAATTTCTTCAACTGCCCTATCGTGAACAATATTTATATAAGGAACTACAAAGCTTTTTGGATAGTAAACCCTGTTCATATCAGAAATAACTGCTTTTTTTACCGTAGCAGGAGCGTTATTTGTTGGGGGTAAGGATTTAAGCGTTCCGTCGTCGTTATAGGTATCCTCATAAAAGCATGGAACATAAACACCTGTAATATCCTTTGCTATAAGTAAAAATTCTTTTTTACTTTTCCCCTGCTTTTTACATTCCTTAAGCAGGTCGAGGACCTGATTAGTGCTCTCCTCCCCTTCACCTAAAAATACAATATCAACAAAATCTGCAATAGGCTCGGGGTTACAGCAACAGGGACCACCGACACAAACAATCGGCGTCAACTGCTCTCTGTCACAGCTTTTAAGGGGCAAATGAGCAAGATTAAGCATATTAAGCATATTTGTATAGCAAAGCTCATACTGCAAGGTAAATCCGATTATATCAAATTCATTAATATAATCGCCGCTTTCAAGAGCAAACAAAGGAACATCATTTTTCCTTAACTGCTCCTCCATATCGGTATCCGGAGCAAAAACACGCTCGCACCAGGCGTCATCTCTTTCGTTTACAAGTCCGTACAGAATTTTCATTCCGAGATGGCTCATACCGATTTCATAGGTGTCAGGAAAGCAAAAGGCATATCTAATATCAACAGCGTCTTTATTCTTAACAACTGCATTAAGCTCACCGCCGATATACCGAGCGGGCTTTTGAACAAACTGCAGTAATTTTTCAACCTCTTTTTTCATACAATACCTCAGTAGTTTATAGTGTAAATAATAAGATAAACTGCTATTAACAGCAGTGAAAAGGATTTTGAGAAGAAAGCAAGATACAATCCTAAAAATGTTATCATCGACAAAAATACCAGACCTACTGCCTTTGAATGCTTAAACAGATAAAGGCTTATAATTCTTCCGCCGTCTAAAGGATAAATAGGCAAAATATTAAGTGAAAACAAAATCAAATTAATATCGTCCTTGAAAATAAGATACAAAATAAGATTTACCAACGGACCCGAAAGTAAAACGACTGTTTCAAGATTTCTTGAAAGCCTGCTTTCATATTTTAAAGCCGCACCATAGTAAGAAAGAATTACGGCGTCTGCTTTACCTCCTACCGCCATTAGCGCCGCAAGATGCCCAATTTCGTGTAAAAACGAAAACAGAAGCATATAAAGCAAATCATTAGCATTGAATAATGCCGCGAAGGATAACAGTAAAACAAAAACAAAATCTATTTTTATTTTGCATCCGAACAAACTGAACTGCAAGATAACCACCATAAATTAATACGGCGGAAGTAAATGCAAAATCACCTGTTCTTATCTAAATAGCTTTGAAGAATAACAGCAGCTGAAACAGCGTCAACGGTGCTTTTTCTTTTTTTACCCCTTACATTGTTATCGCTTAAATAATCATGGGCAATAACGGTAGTAAGTCTTTCATCCTCATAGACAATTTCGGTTTCTGTTTTATTTTTTAACTCCTCGCCGAGATTTTTGCATTTTTCCGCTCTAAATCCATAGCTACCGTCCATATTTCTCGGCAGGCCGATAACAATTTTTTCTGCTTTTTCATTTTCGGCAATTTCCAAAATTTTGTCAACAAGCTTTGGAAAATACTTTTCTTCAATAACACAGTAGGCAGAAGCAAGAATTTCTTTGGCATCACAAAAGGCAATGCCTGTTCTTGTGTCGCCGTAATCAACAGACATAATTCTCATTTTATTCTCCAAACAGAAAAAGGAAATCAGCAGGTCACTGATTTCCCCTAACTGTGTATAAACTTTCTATTCGTTTCCGCCTGAGGATGATGTGGTTTCCTTGGTATTACTGCTTTCAGTTGTTTTTGAAGCCGCTGTAGTTTCCTTGTCAGAGGATTTACCGTCGGTTGTCGTTTTCTCCTCGGTGTTAAAGGTTTCGGTACAGTTTCCGGGCAGATTGTTTTTGTCATACCAACCGTAGCTGCCGCTGCCGCTTCTCAGCTTACCGCAGCTTGGGCAGTAGGCACGCTGAACAATTCCGTCGTATTCGGGAAATTCCGTATCGTAATCGGTATTCTTTTTATCAAGAGTTTCATAAACCTCATCCATAACGGTTTTCCAAATTGTTCCGGCAGGGTTGCTTGAAATGTAGTAATGAACCTCCTTTGGCTTATCGTAGCCGTACCAAACAGCCGCAACATAATCGGGAGTTCCGCCTACAAACCAACGGGCCTTATCATCAGTAGTAGTACCGGTATTACCGAAGCAATGAATACCCGAGAGATTATAGGATGTACCGGTGCCCTGAGTCATAACTGTCTGCAAAAGCTTATTCATTAGCCAAGCAGTGCTTTCTGAAAGAGCATCCTCCTTCGTCTTTTCGGGCTCCTTTTCAAGAACAACATTTCCTCGGCTGTCCTCAACCTTATAGTAGCAGTACGGCTCATAATAGTAGCCACCGTTACCGAAGGAAGCATATGCGGCGGTCATATCAAGAACAGTAGCGCCGTTTGTAAGAGAACCGATAGCCAAAGGACCGTAGTCAACATCGCGAATATTGTCAAGTGTTGACAAATGAAATCTTTCACTTAAGAAATCGTAGGAATAATCAACACTGATTTTATCAAGGGTTCGCGCAGAAATAGTATTTAACGAATTAGCAAGACCGTACTGCAGTGTTACATTATTTGATGAGAAGCCACCGCCCTGATTTTTCGGCCAAGGCTCTCCCTCAACGTTCATCAGCGGCTTATCCTGCATAATCGTTGACCAATAAATATCTACATCGTCATCCTGAAGACTCTTTTCAAGAGCAGGTCCGTAAACCGCCAGTGGCTTAATGGTTGAGCCGGGAGGACGGGTTGACATTGTTGCACGGTTTAAAAGCATTGCGCCCTTGTTTTTACCTGTGCCGCCTACAACGCCAAGCACTCTGCCTGAATAGTCCATAACGCACATTGCGCCCTGAACTGTTTCATCTGGCATTCTGCGGTAATTTTCATATACATCCTCAAGAGCGTCCTGAATATCAAAATCAATAGCAGTATATATCTTTAAGCCGCCGCCGTAAACAAGGTCCTTTGCCTTTTTTGCGGTGTAGCCCATTTTTTGCAAATCCTTTTGAACGGTAGTGATAACATAATCAACATAGTAATTTGTTATGTCATCGTTATCCTTTTTCTCGGATTTATTTTTAAGCTGAGAGCCCTTATAATTCTTACTGTTTGTGAATATCATTTCATAATCCAAAGCCTGTTGATATTCTTCGTCTGTAAGAAATCCAAGCTCCTTGCTGTGCATTTCACCTAAAACCCACTTCTGTCTTTCGCGGTTATTTTCAGGATTTAGAAGCGGGTCATACATGGTTGGTGCCTTTGTTATTGAGGTAAGGCAGGCACACTCGGCGGCATTAAGGTCTGAAACCTCTTTACCGAAATAAACCTCTGACGCGGTTTTTACGCCGTAGCAGCCGTTGGAAAGATAAATTGTATTGAGATAAGCCTCCATTATTTGATCCTTGCTGTAATTTCTTTCAAGGTTAAGGGCCTTTAATATCTCGTTAAATTTTCTTACATAGGTAACCTTATTGTCATCTGTAAGGTTTTTGATAAGCTGCTGAGTTATTGTTGAGCCACCCTGTCCTTTATTGGAGGGCTTAACCATTACGCCGACTGTTCTAATCCAGTCAACGCCGTGATGCTTTTCAAATCTTTTGTCCTCGGTGGCAATAACAGCCTGAGGAAGATACTCGCTCATTTCGTCAAGGCTTACCCAAATTCTGTTTTCCTCACCGTGAAGCCTTGTTATTTCGACAACATCGTCGCCGTCTGTGCCATAAATAAAAGAAGTTTGATTTTGAGAAAGAGCTTCTTCAGTAAGGTCAAAAACAGGGTCACCGTAAACGACGCTGTAGCCGTATATTGCAATTACGGAAAAACACACGATACCGCATACGCCGCAAATCATTATAAGTCCCAGCAGACATTTGCCAAGTCTTCCCAAAGCCTTTTGTGACGGTGACTTCTCTTTTTTGCTTCTTCTTCTCTTTGCCTTTTTGGCGGCAAGCTCTTTTTCAATTTCTCTGCCGCGTTTTACACGCTTTGCATTTTTATCGGAAGAAACATTATACGATGCAGGAAGCTTTTCGGACTTTGCTTCGCGGACCTTTTTATCCTCGTCGTAAGCCTTAGCCGAATTATTCATAAATGATTCCAGCAAATCATCATAATCGTTTGAAGCCATATCACACCTCCGTATAATTTTATCCTGTATATTATATTATAAATCAGTTAAGAAATAAAGTATTATTTTGTAAACTTTAGCTATCAAATTTTTTTGCTCTTTTTTTATTCATTTCAAAGGCCTTTGTGCTTACAACAATACCGTCATATGTTTTCTTTGCTCGAACATTAAGCCAGTATTTCTTATTGCAGGAAGAGCATTTACCAACGCTTTTAAAAGAATTTGAAACAAGCTCGTATGGCTTAATACGCGTAATCTCCTTACCGCAGTATTTGCATACGAAGGGAATTTCATACAGGCAAAAATCTTCGAATTTCGGCTTATCAATAAAGAAGGGCTTAAACACAAGCCTTTCAAAGAATTCTCTTGAGCAGGGAGAAACATACTGTTCAAACAAACTTGAATCAAACACCTTTTTAAAGCAGAGAGCAGTTACATAGCAATCCTCAAGAGCTCTGTGCAGACTTTCATTTTCAACTACAATACCAAATGACTCGGCGCATTTCGACAGGCTTACCTGATTGTTTGATTCTGTTTTAAGAAAGTGCATACAATACTTTTGAGCGTCAGCATATTTTTTTATAAACTTAACATCGGCAGAGCCGGTAAATTTAAGATAATTTTCAGCAAGGGTATGCAAATCGCTTGTTGACCAGCTTAAAAATATTACATCGCCATTACCGCACCAACGGGAAAAGCCTGCAAATGCCTCGTCAAAATCAACACCCTTTTCTCTTATTTCCTCCATTGTAATGTGAGTCAGATTTTTAAAGCTTGAACGGAGTCTTTTTGAAAGCCGCGGTTTAATAAGCTGCTTATAGGTATCGGTAATATCCAGTTTTTCGTTTAATTTTAAGGCGCCTATTTCAATAATTTCATTCATACCTTTATTAATTTTATAATTGTAGGCGTTATTCCATTCAAGGTCAAAAATAATATATTCCATAATTCTCCGCAAACATTACACAAAAATTCCGCTTAAAAAATTAACCTTGCAAAATCGCAAGGTTAATTAAAATATTATCTTATCCGATAAAAAGGAAAATCAAAAATGCAGCGAGAACAACTACAAAGAATATAACAATCAACCACTTGGTTATTTTTTCAAGTTTTTCTTCGATTGACCTGCCCTTTGCCTTACCGAGAAAAGCATCGGCTCCGCCGGCAATCGCACCGGAAAGATTCTGTGATCTGCCCTCCTGCATAAGAACTACAATTGTTATAATGATAGACGCAACAATCAGCACTGCGCCGAAAACATAATGATACCAAAGCATTACAATATCCTCCGTTATATAAATTACTAATGGATTATAGCACAGTTAAACACATAATGCAAGAACTTTTTATTAAAAAGTAATTTGCTCGCCTACATCTGCTTCACTTGGCAGTGCACCTGCCGCAGGTAAATTCTTTGCCCTAAAACGCCATGCCTTTTCAAATTCACCCTCTTTATATTTGTGAAGGGACAAAAGCTTATGCGTCTTCTTAAGCTTCATAGCGGCAACGCCTTGGGTACCCTTTGTGGTTTTAGGCAGAATAGCGGCGGTATTAACAAGAAGCATTCTTCCGCTTGAGGAGCAGAGAACAAGCTCTGTATCCTCGGTAATGTAAATCGCCTGAGCCAGCGGACTTTTAGATGAATATGCGTTAATTAGCTTTTTACGATTTGTTTTCGTTTGATATGCAGAAATATCAACCTTTGCAAGCTTTCCGTTTTCAAATACAAAAATCATATAGCCCTTGTATTCGCTGACAACCGCCATATAAACGACCTTTTCACCTTCAGCCATTTCAAGCTTTGAGGGAACATATTCGCCTAAAACAGAAGCCTTTGTATCGGTAAAATCGTCTGCCTTTGACTTATATACCTGACACATATTGGTAAAGAAAAGAAGCTCGTCCTTGTTTGAACATTCAATTTCGGGAAGCAGGCTGTCTCCCTCTTTCAGCTTCTGCTCACCGCTCATTCTTAAATTAGCAGTCCTAATCTTTTTCAGATAGCCTTGCTCGCTTAAGAAAAGAGTAACCGGATAATCAGCAATTTCTTCGACAACCGAAGCGGCTTCCTCGCTGTAATCGTAAAGCACCTCTGATTTTCTGCCTGTATCGTACTTATCGGCAACTGCCTGAAGCTCCTTAACTATAATCTTTTTAAGTCTGCTGTTGCTGGCAAGGGTTGCCTCCAAATCGGCAATATCGCTTTCAAGCTGTTCTATGTCCTTAATTCTCTTAAGAATATACTCTCTATTTAAATGGCGCAATTTAATTTCCGCAACATATTCAGCCTGAGTTTCGTCTATGCCGAAGCCTATCATAAGATTAGGCACAACCTCTGCTTCGCTTTCGGTTTCGCGAACGATTTTTATTGCCTTGTCTATATCAAGTAATATTTTAGAAAGACCTTTAAGCAGGTGAAGCTGCTTTCTTTTTTTGTCAAGATTAAAGGAAATTTTTCTTTTTACGCAGCCAAGGCGAAAATCTATCCACTCATTTAGGATGCTTTTAACACCGAGTACCATAGGTCTGCCCTTAACCAAAATATTAAAGTTACAGCTAAAGGAATCCTGCAAGGGAGTAAGCTTGAATAGCTTATTCATAAATGCGTCGGGATCAATTCCTCTTTTAAGGTCTATTGTAATTTTAAGACCGGACAAATCGGTTTCATCACGAACATCGTTGATTTCCTTAATTTTATTTGTTTTTACAAGCTCGATAATCTTATCAATGATTGCTTCCGAGGTGGTAGTCGGCGGTATTTGAGTAATATCTATGCAGTTGTATTTTTTGTCGTATGCATACCTTGCTCCTGTCTCTTATACACATCTCCGAGCCCACGAGACTAGGCATGATGTC
>CALYNN010000020.1 GCA_945221685.1 uncultured Clostridia bacterium
GCGTGAACAGAGCCCTCGTAATTGCCCGTACTGGGTGAAGCAACAGGCTGAGGAGCAATAATAACTGCTTCGGGGTCCTGTGCCCATACGCCTGCAAGCTCACTGCCCTCCGCCTTGTATTCGATTTTTACATCGCTGTCGGGATTTATATTGTTTTCTGTTAAAATGTAGTTAATTATGTATTCGGGATTTGAACCCTTGCCGGTGGTGTAAATTGTTCTGCCCTTAAGGTCGGCAACCGAATTAATTTCCGCACCCTTGTTGTTAAGAACAAATAAAACACCCTTGGTGTTTACGGCGATTATTTTAATTCCGCCGTTTGTTTTGTTATAAAGGCTGACCGCAAGATTTGTTGAAACAGCGGCAATATCCGCCTCGCCCTTTGCGATTTTGGATACAACCTCGTCGGGCGCCGCCGCAACGGTGAAATTATAGCTTTCACCGCCTACTCCGTTTTCAGCGTCGTTCATCATTTGTACCGCGCCTACTCCGGTGGGACCGCTTAAAACATATGCGTTAACATCAATTTTTTCCTGCTGCTTTACGGCAGAGCAGGCGGCAAGTGATAATACTGTAATTAACGCCAAAAATACGCTTAAGACCTTTTTCATTTTACTTCACCCTTATAATTTGATTATTTCTTTCAACAAGTCCGTTTTCGGTCAGCTCGTCCATAGCTCTGTAAAGGCTTGTTCTGCCGATTGAGGTCATTCTTGCCAAAGATTTCATATCGCTGATTTTAACAATATTGTTTTCGTCTGCATTACTGCGAAGAAAAAGATATAGCTTCTGCGCGGCTCCCTTGCAGGTGTATAGCTTTATTTTTTGGTTGAGAAACCGTATTCTGCCGGATAAAAAGGTTATGTAGTTCAGCGAGACAGCAGGGTATTTTTTAAATATTTCCCCAAGCCTGTCTTGGCTGATGAACAAAATGGTACAGCTTGTTTTCGTAACGATTTTGCTGATGTATTTTTCACCTGCGCCGAACATTGACGCGGCGCCGAAAACATCGCCCTCGCCAAAGCTTCTTTCCGTAACGCTGTCAGAAACCGCCTCTGCCTTGCCCTCAAGGATTATTCCCAAGGCGTTTTCAAAGCAATCGGCGTTGTAAACAGATTCTCCCTTCTTATAGCAAATCCTGTTGTTAAGTGAGGCTGCTATTTCATTTTTTTCTTTTTCGCTTAATCCGTCAAACAAAAATAGATTTTCAATATTATACATAAAATCACCGCATTGTGTTCCAATTGGAACACTTTTATTATATCCTTTTTATATTCCCGTGTCAATAAAAATAAAAAAGGAGCTGATTTTCGTCAGCTCCTTAAAGGCTTTATATGCCGTATTTTTCTCTTGGCTTATAGGTGGTGTGTAAAGCGTGGTGTGCCTTTGGTCCGCCGAAGCCGTCAAACCACTCGCTGTAAAGAGTCTTAATAACAGGCGATTCGTGAGACATACGCAGGGTCATCGACTTATCTTGGTCGTAAAGTGCCTTTGCTCTGACTGCCTTTAAATCAACAGTATCACGAATATACTGCGGCTGAATAGGTTGACCGCCGCCGTTTACACAGCCGCCGGGGCAACCCATAATTTCAATAAAGCTCCAGCCCTTTGGATTGCCTGCCTTAAGCATATCCATAACAACCTTTGCGGCGGCCGCGCCCGAGGCTACTGCAACCTTAAGCTCCTGACCGCCGAGGCTTACGCTTGCCTCCTTAAGTCCCATAGTGCCGCGGATTGCTTCAAGCTCCAATGGCTCCGTTGCGCCGTTAAGCCAAGCATTAGCAGTTCTTACAGCCGCCTCCATAACTCCGCCTGTTGCACCGAAGATAACGCCGGCGCCTGTATCGTCGCCCAAAGGACTGTCGAATTCCTCGTCGGGCAGTGCCGCAAAGTTAATTCCGAAGCGGTTAAACATTCTGCTGATTTCTCTTGTGGTCAGTGCAATGTCAACATCGGGATAGCCGGAAGCCGATTGGTCATCTCTGCCGATTTCAAATTTCTTTGCAGTACAGGGCATTACGGAAACGCTTACAATATTTTTAGGGTCAATACCCATTTTTTCGGCGTAGTAGGTTTTTATAACTGCACCTGCCATCTGCTGAGGAGATTTACAGCTTGAAAGGTGCTTGAGCATATCGGGATAATAGAACTCGCAGAATTTTACCCAGCCCGGTGAGCAGGAGGTAATCATCGGCAAAGTTCTGCCGTTTTTAATGCGTTCAACAAGCTCGTTAGCTTCTTCAACAATAGTCAAATCTGCGGCGAAATCCGTATCAAAAACCTTGTCGAAGCCAAGACGGCGAAGCGCCGCAACCATTTTGCCCTCGGCGTTTGTGCCGATTGGCATACCGAAGCATTCACCGATTGTTGCTCTGATTGACGGAGCAGTCTGCACAACAACAAATTTTTCGGGGTCGGCAATTGCTGACCAAACCTTGTAGGTGTCGTCCTTTTCCGTTAACGCTCCCGTAGGGCATACGGCGGTGCACTGACCGCAGGAAATGCAGGGAGTTTCGTTAAGCGGAAGTCTAAAGGGTTGACCGATAGAGGTGTCCATACCTCTGTCGTTAGGGCCGATTACGCTTACATATTGTTGCTCGCAGGCGGCAACACATCGGCGGCAGAGAATACATTTGTTGTAATCTCTTATAAGATGCGGTGTGCTGGTGTCTTTTTCGTAATGAGGCTTCTCGCCGTCAAATCTTGAATGATCAACGCCGTAATCAAAGCAAAGCTTTTGAAGCTCGCAGTTTGTTGAGCGTATGCAGGAAAGACAGTTTTTGTCGTGTACGGAAAGTATAAGCTCAAGGGTAGTTCTTCTGTAATGCTGAATTTTTTCGGTGTTGGTCAGCACCTCCATGCCCTCGGATACAGGATATACGCAGGAGGTAACAATTTTAAAGCCTCTGCCCTCGTTTGCTTCAACAATACACATACGGCAGGCGCCGATTTCGTTAATGTCCTTCATATAGCAGAGAGTGGGAATTTCTATTCCGGTGTGCCTGGCGGCGTCAAGAATAGTGGAGCCCTTCGGTGCTTTAACGGGCATACCGTTTATTTTTAAATTTACCATTTCCATCTTTATTCTCCTCCTTACTGCTTCGTAATTGCATCAAATTTGCAGTTGGAAATACAAACGCCGCATTTAATGCACTTATCGGGTACAATTTCGTATGAGGAAAGCTTGTGATTGGGAGCAGTATAATTTGTCGGAATAATAGTTCCGACAGGGCAGTTCCTTGCACACATTCCGCAGCCTATACACTTGTCCTTATCAATAACAAAGTGAAGCAGATTTTTACAAACACCGGCAGGGCATTTTTTGTTCTGCACATGAGCAATGTATTCGTCGCGGAAAAATTTCAGCGTTGCTAAAACAGGGTTGGGAGCAGTTTGACCCAGACCGCACTGGGCATTTGCCTTAATATAATAGCAAAGCTCTTCAAGTCGGTCAATATCCTCCATTGTGCCGTTGCCCATTGTAATCTTTTCAAGCATTTCAAGAAGTCTTTTTGTTCCTACGCGGCAGGGAGTACATTTGCCGCAGGACTCGTCAACCGTAAATTCCAAAAAGAACTTGGCAATGTCAACCATACAGGTGTCCTCATCCATAACAATAAGTCCGCCCGAACCCATCATACATCCGATAGCCGTAAGGTTGTCGTAGTCTATTTCGGTATCAATAAGCGATGCAGGAATACAGCCGCCTGAGGGACCGCCTGTTTGAGCCGCCTTGAAGCGTTTACCGTCGGGAATTCCGCCGCCTATATCTTCAATAATCTGGCGTAGAGTTGTGCCCATAGGAACCTCAACAAGTCCTGTGTGGGTGATTTTACCGCCAAGGGCAAATACCTTTGTACCCTTTGATTTTTCAGTGCCGATTGAAGAAAACCACTCTGCACCGTTAAGTATAATTTGAGGAATGTTTGCAAAGGTTTCAACATTGTTTTCAACGGTGGGCGAATTGTAGAGTCCCTTTACCGCAGGGTACGGAGGACGGGGCCTTGGCTCACCGCGGTTGCCCTCTATTGATGTCATAAGCGCCGTTTCCTCGCCGCAAACAAATGCGCCTGCGCCAAGTCTTATCTCTATATCAAAATCAAAGCCTGAATCAAATATGTTTTCTCCAAGCAAGCCGTACTCACGAGCCTGGTCAATGGCAATTTGGAGTCTGTTAACCGCAATGGGATATTCGGCACGAACATAAACATAGCCCTTTGTTGCACCGATTGCATAGCCTGCTATTGCCATAGCTTCAATAACGCAATGGGGGGCGCCCTCTAAAACGGAACGGTCCATAAATGCACCGGGGTCGCCCTCGTCGGCATTGCAAACAACATATTTTTGCCGTGCCTTGTTGGGAGCGCAAAGTGCCCATTTAAAGCCGGTGGGGAAGCCACCACCGCCTCTGCCCCTTAAACCTGAGTCGGAAACGCATTTGATTACATCATCGGGACTCATTTCGGTTAGTGCCTTGTTTAACGCCTGATAACCGTCTCTTGCAATGTATTCATTAATATTTTCAGGGTCAATAACACCGCAGTTGCGAAGCACTACTCGGTTTTGAGAACGGTAAAACGCCGTTTCCTTAAGGGTTACATATTTTGGGTTTTTAGGCTTAACCTTGCCTGTGTCGGCATAAACAAGTCTTTCAACAACGTGACCCTTTAAAAGATGCGACTCAACAATTTCCTCAACATCCTCCGGCGAAACCCTGCTGTAAAAGGTGCCGTCGGGATATACAATTACTACCGGACCTAAGGCGCAAAGACCGAAGCAGCCTGTTTGAACGATTTTTACCTCGTCTTCAAGTCCGTATTCCTTAATTTGCTTTTTAAATTCGTCCTGAATTTTTTTGCTTCCCGAGGAGGTACATCCTGTACCGCCGCAAATCATTATGTGTGAACGCGTCATATTTTACCCTCCTCGTTTGCCTTTTCTTTCAGTAAGTATTCGTCGATTATTCTACCGCCTTTGATATGCTCGTCAACTATGCGCTCTGCCATTTCGGCAGTTACATTTGCATATACGGCAGTTTTAACCGAATCCTCAATAATTTTTACTACGGGGTTACAGCCTACCTTGCTGACTCTTGCCTCTTGAGTAACAATTACCCTGCCGCTTAAGCCCTCGTCCTCAACCTTTTTAACTATAGCCTTAAGAATGTCGCGGGCGCCTGCAACAATTCCGCTGTTGCCCATACCAACTATAATGCGCGTTTCATAATCGCTGGTGCGAATTGTAACGCTGCTTTTGTATTTATCTCGTATAGCGTTAAGCTCTTGTACAGATTTCATATTATTTACCTCTCTGCCGATATTATCAGTCTTCGTATTTTGCAAGAACACCGGCACTGTCGTCTGCCGTAAGCCGTCCGTAAACTTCGGCGTTTACCGTAAGCACGGGGCCTAAACCGCAGTAACCTATACAACGGCAGGCGGTAAGGGAAAATTTGCCGTCGGGCGTACATTCGTCAATACCGATTCCGAGCTTTTCCGTTAAGGCGTCAAGTAAGGTTTGAGAGCCCTTAACATAGCAGGCAGTGCCCATACAAACCGAAATATTGTATTTTCCCTTTGGCGTAAGAGAAAACTGAGCGTAAAAGGTAGATACGCCGTAAACCTTTTCAAGAGGCACATCCATACCCTCGGCTATCATTTTTTGCACCTCAATAGGTAGATAGCCGTAAATTTCCTGTGCCTCCTGCATAACTGCCATTAAACGACTTTTGTCATGCTTGTTGGCATTAATAACCTGTGTCAGTGCCTTCTCCTGTTCTGGAGTGCCTTTAAAAGGCAGCGAGCTGATTTTCTTTTGCATTAATGTCGAACCTCCGTGTTTTTGTTATATTGTTAAAATTATAACAATAAAAGTTTAGTCAAAAGGCATTATATCATATCATTGATAAAAAATAAACAAAATTTAACATAATTACTTAAATTTTTTATTATTAATGTAAAAAAATCAGTCAGTGCGTTGTTGCACCGACCGATTTTTTTGCTTTAGGCTATCGTAAAGATAAACTTTATAGTAAACCGTTATTTTAGGTGACAGGGCAGCAGGGCAATCTGATCGCCTACAATATCTATCATACCGTAATTACCGTCGGCGGCAGAGCCGGGGTTCATAATTGCAAGCTCCTTTCTGTACTCCGTATATTGAGTATGGGTATGACCGAAAAGTACAATATCCGCCCTTCTGTTTTCCGCTTCCTTAATAAGCGCTTCATATCCGTGCTTAACATAAAACGGATGACCGTGGGTAAAAAATATTTTTTTGCCTGCAAAATTTATTTCCTTATAAAGCGGCTTTGCTGAATACCAATCGCAGTTGCCTGCAACTATCTCAATTTTCAAGTCGGGGTACAGCGCCGTAACATCTTCAATATCGTCCTCGCCGTCTCCTAAAAAAATAAATAAATCGGTGTCCTTCATATGCGTTTCAACAATATCAAACAGGTTCCTTTTATTTCTGTGGGAATCAGACATAACCGTAATTCTCATTCATAAATCACTCCTTGTCGGCATAGATTATATTAGATTATACAATAAAGAGGAGACTATTTCAATGAATAACAACTATTTTAATAAAACAAACGGCAAATCAAAAATTGATGTTGATAAAATGAAGCAGGCGGCAGAGCAGGGAAGGCTTGATGATTTTATAAGCCAAAATCTTTCATCCGAAAACGCGGCAAGGCTTAACGAGATTTTAGGCAGTAAGGAGGAAACGGAAAGGCTTTTATCGTCGCCTCAGGCACAGGAGCTTATGAAAAAGCTGGGCATTAAGTAATTTTTTTGAAAGGCTGTGAAAATGAATATGGACGGTATTAACGATATTATCTCAAATCTCAGTGCAAATGATATAGAAATGCTTAAGGGAGTTGCCTCGTCAATTTTGGGAGGCAGCTCTGCTTCACAGTCTGCCCAAAGCAGTCAGCAAGGCAATACTCCGAAACCGCCCGAAAATCCAAAGGGAAATAATCAGGCAGTTCAGGCGTTAAGCAATCTCGGAATGGACGGGGTTGATTTTGAGATGATAATGAAAGCAAAAAATATTTTTGAAAAAATGAATAATACGCAGAATAAAAATGTAGATTTGATTATGGCGCTGAAGCCGCATCTCAGCAAAGAAAGTCAAAACAAGGCAGATACTGCCATGCGGATACTAAGGCTTTTTGAGGTGCTGCCTTTGCTTAGGGAGCTGTTTTAAATGTCTGCTTTTTCCGAATCGGAAATTGAAGCCGCTAAAAGACGGGTGCAGGAAATGAGAAATAAAGCTAATAAGTACGCTCCGTCGGAGCCCAACGGCGCGGCAATACCGGAGCAGACCCCGCCGAAAAATTCCGGCGAAAACGCAGAAAAGCAAGAAGCCTCCGCAGAAAAAGGTGAGGTCGGTGAGGAAAATTCCTTTGCCCTAATTATGACCTTAATACTTATTTTATCAAAGGAAAATGCCGACAGTAAATTAATTCTTGCACTTCTTTATCTTTTACTTTAAATAAAATATGGAAATTTCGCAGATAATATGTTATATTGTATTTTACAATATATCTGTTATTTGGAGGAATTTTATTTGAACTATACAGTTAAGGAGGTTGCCGACGGCGTCAGATTGCTGAGCGTTAAGGCAAATCATTTTAAAACAAATGAGCTTTCGGTTTCCCTTGCCCTGCCGCTGAAAAAGGAAACGGCGTCGGCAAACGCAGTTATGGCAGGACTTTTGGCAAGAAGGTGCGCCGAATTTCCGACTATATTACAGCTTAATAAGAAGCTTGCGTCGCTTTACGGAGCAACCGTGGCGTCCTCGGTTTCAAAAATCGGTGAATGTCAGGTACTGAAGCTGGGAATGACCGTTGTTGACGATAGATTTTCGCTGGACAGCCAAAGCATATCCCTCGAGGGAATAAGGCTTCTTTGCAATATGCTTTTTGCTCCCCGTTTAAATTCGCAGGGCGGCTTCTATGAGGAAGATGTTGAAGCCGAAAAAAGAATAATTATTGAAAAAATCGAGGCAGAGGAAAACGAAAAAAGAACCTATGTTCTTCGTCGTGCAGAGGAGCTGATGTTCAGGGGCGAGCCCTATGCAGTAAATCGTTACGGTACTGTTGATGATGTTAAGGCGCTTACCTGTGCCGAGGTTTTCAACGCTTGGCAAAACGCCCTGAAAACCGCACGGATAATTGTTGCCTGCGTAGGCAGTGCAGACGCCGATAGTATAGAAAAGCTTTTGAAAAACTCCTTTGACGGTATCGGCAGAAGCTATAAGCCTCTCGACAAGGCGGTGTTTGTTCCAAGCTGTGACAGGGTTAAGGAGCATACGGAGCGCATAGATGTTAAGCAGGGTAAGCTTGTTCTTGGCTTTAGAGTTAATCTTGAGCCGGAAAGCGAGCTTGTGCCTGCTATGAGAACATTTTGTGATGTTTTCGGCGGAGGTCCCTATTCAAAGCTTTTTGCAAATGTGCGTGAAAAGTTGAGCCTTTGCTACTACTGCTCTGCAAGGTACACTATGGCGAAAAGCTATATTATGATTCAGTGCGGTTGTAACGAGGAAAATATGGACAAGGCAGTCAGCGAGATTTTAAATCAGCTTGAGGCTATTAAAAACGGAGATTTTGACGAGGAGCTAAAATCCTCTAAGATGGCAATGTCGGATTTATATAACTCTGTTGCGGATATGCCCGAAACCATTGAAAATTGGTTTTCATCGCAAATAATATACAGCAGGCTGTTAACTCCGCAGCAGTATGCCGCCGCAAACAACGCGGTAACAAAGCAGCAGGTTCAGCATTGTGCTTCTTTACTTTCTCTTGATACCGTGTATAAGCTTACCGCAGAAAAGGAGGCAGAGTAATGAAAGAAATAAGTTCAGCCTCTTTAGGCGAAAAATATTATGAAATCGACCACCCGTCAGGACTTAAAATTCTTGTTATGCCAAAGGAAAGCTATAATTCCGCCTATGCGGTGTTCGGCACAAGGTACGGCTCTGTTGACACCTGCTTCAAACGGTCCGACAGCAATGAGTGGACAAGGGTGCCTGAGGGCATTGCTCATTTTCTTGAGCATAAGCTTTTTGAAAGCGAGGATTTAGACGCTTTTACAAGATATGCAAAAACAGGCGCCTCGGCAAATGCCTACACCTCCTTTGACAAAACCTGCTATCTTTTTCAGTGCAGTGACAATTTCGAGGAGTCACTTTCAATTCTTATTGATTTTGTAACTCATCCGTATTTTACAAAGGAAACTGTTGAAAAGGAGCAGGGAATTATCGGCCAGGAAATAACAATGTATTACGATGTGGCAGGCTGGATGAGCACCTTTAATTTGCTTCGTTGCCTTTATAAAAACCACCCTGTACGAATAGATATTGCAGGAACAGTTGACTCTATTGCTCAAATTACGGACAAGCTTCTTTACGAATGCTATAACACCTTTTACAATTTGAATAATATGGTGCTGGTAGTTGTTGGCAATGTTACTGCCGAGCAGGTGCTTAAGGTTTGCGACAGGGAGCTTAAGAAAGCACCTAAGCTTGAAATTGAGCGTTCCTTTGAAGCGGAGCCACGGGAAATTGTTACCGACCGTTGCGAGTACAATCTTGCAATGAGCGTTCCCGTGTTTAGCTTCGGCTACAAGGAGAGGTGTGAAAAGCTAACTCAAAGCGTAAGGGATATTGTTGAAACCTCGATTTTGCTTGAAATTCTTGCAGGCAAAACCTCTCCTCTTTACGCTGATTTGTTTGAAAGGGGACTTATAAACGCAAGCTTTTCCAAAGAATATTTTACGGGCTACGGATATGAAGCCGTTATTTTTGACGGAGAAAGCGAAAATCCCGAAGCAGTTGCCGACGCTATTAAAGCCGAGGTTAAAAGGCTTAAAGCGCAGGGAATAGACAGCGAGCAGTTTGAAACCGTTCGCCGTATGCTTTACGGACAGGAGATTATGGAGTATAATGATATAGACTCCATTGCAAACTCAATGGTAGGCGCTTACTTTTCCGGTTATTGCGTTTTTGATGCTATGGATATATATAAGTCAGTTACGAAGCAGGATATTGAAAAACGCCTGCAAAAAATGCTTGACGAGCAATACAGTGCTCTTTCGGTAGTAAAAAGCAAGCAGTAAAAAATATTTGCGGAGGAAGTGTAATGAGTAATTATACAAGAGTTTATTTTGACGGCTTGGGTATAGATTTTGACTTGCCCTCGGTTGCCTTTACCCTGTTCGGTCACGAGGTTCATTGGTACGGTATTATAATTGCCTTCGGCTTTGTTTTGGCAGTGCTTTACGGCGGAAGAATGGCGTATAAATGGAAAATGAGTCTTGACGGTATGACCGATGTTCTTATTTGGGGAACAATATTCGGCATTATCGGCGCAAGAGCCTATTATGTGGCGTTTGAATGGGATTATTACAGTCAGCATCTTGCGGAAATTCCGCAGATTTGGAACGGCGGCATTGCAATTTACGGCGGTATAATCGGCGCGCTGATTGGCGCCGCAATAGGCTGTAAGGTGGGTAAAATCAATTTTCCGAACCTGCTTGATTTGGGCGCTCTCGGCTTGCTTATCGGTCAGGGAATCGGCAGATGGGGAAACTTCTTTAATCAGGAGGCTTTTGGCTGTAATACCGAAACCTCACCCTTTAGAATGTGGAGCTACAAAATAAAGGAAAGCCTTGAGGCTTCGGCAGAATTGCTGGCGTCCAAGGGTATCGAGGTTAATCCCGATGTTCCCGTTCATCCCACCTTTCTATATGAAAGCCTGTGGTGCATTTTAGGATTTTTCATTTTAAACTATATTGTTCAAAAGCACAGAAAATTTAAGGGCGAAATATTCCTGCTTTACGGAGTTTGGTACGGAATTGAAAGAGCGGTTGTTGAGGGACTGCGAACAGACTCTCTGTATATCGCCGGTACAACAATAAGAGTAAGCCAGCTTTTGTCGGTAATTATTGCCGTGGCCTTTGCAGTTGCATTTATCGTGCTTATGCTTAAGTGCAAAAAAGGAACGCTTCCCAAGGCACTTGTGCTTGACGGCTCGGTGCATACGCCAACCGCTGCAGAAGAAATACAGGAGCAGGAAATACTCACTGCAAATAAAGAGAAAACGGAGACTGAAAATGGCACAGATAATTGACGGAAAAGCAGTATCAAAGCAGGTTAGGGAGAGGGTTGCCGAGGAAACCCGTCAGCTAAAGGAAAAGGGTATAGTTCCCGGACTTGCCGTAATAATAGTAGGCGACGACCCCGCCTCACAGGTTTATGTAAGAAATAAGGAAAGGGCTTGCGAGGAGGTAGGCTTTTACAGCGAAAAGTTCGCTCTCCCTGCCGAAACAACACAACAGCAGTTAAACGACCTTGTTTGCGAGCTGAACGGCAGAAAGGAAATTTCCGGTATTCTCTGCCAGCTTCCCTTGCCTAAGCACCTTAACGATAAAGAGGTCATTAACCTTATTGATCCAATTAAAGATGTTGATGCCTTTCATCCTGTAAATGTCGGTGCAATAATGATAGGCGACTATAACTTTTTGCCCTGCACCCCGGCAGGAGTAATGGAGCTTATTCATTCAACAGGTGTTGATGTAGCAGGCAAAAAGGCTGTGGTTATCGGCAGAAGCAATATTGTGGGCAAGCCTCAGGCAATGCTTTTGCTTCACGAAAATGCAACGGTTGAAATTGTTCATTCAAAAACAGTTGATTTGGCGCAGGAAACGAAAACTGCAGATATTCTTGTTGCCGCAGTAGGCAAAGCAAAATTTGTTACTGCCGATATGGTTAAGGAGGGCGCCGTTGTTATTGATGTAGGTATGAACAGAGATGAAAACGGCAAGCTTTGCGGCGATGTGGATTTTGAAGGTGTTAAGGAAAAATGCTCGTATATTACCCCTGTTCCCGGTGGAGTAGGTCCTATGACAATTTCAATGCTTATGCAAAACACATTAACCGCCGCAAAAATTCAGAATAATATAAAGGGATGAGATTATGGCTCTTGAAGAGCAGGTTGTGGAGAAGCTCATAGAAAAAGGTTGGCATATTTCCTTTGCCGAATCCTGCACAGGAGGTCTTTGCTGCGGAACTCTTGTTAATGTAACAAATGCCTCGTCAGTGCTTGATATGTCCTTCGTAACATATGCAAACGAAGCCAAAATTAAGCTTTTGGGAGTTAAAGCAGATACAATTTTGTCAAACGGAGTAGTCAGCGAGGAGGTTGCCTACGAAATGGCGCAGGGTGTTGCGAAAGTCGCAAACAGCCAGGTAGGAGTAGGCATAACAGGAGTTGCAGGCCCCGGCGGCGGAACTGAAAGAAAACCGGTTGGTATGGTGTGCTTCGGATTTTATATCATGGGAAAAGTATATACCTATACCTGTCAGTTCGGTGAAATAGGCAGAAATCAGGTTAGAAAGTCAAGTGTTGAATTTGTTTTTGAAAAATTACTTGAACTTATGTAGCTTTATGTGTATAATATATAAGCACGAAAAGGGAGATTAAATATGAAAAAGCTTTACAGAAGCAAAACAGAAAAAATGCTTTCCGGCGTTTGCGGCGGAATAGCCGGTTATTTTAATATCGACCCAACAATAGTAAGATTGATTTGGGCGCTTGTGTCCTTGATTTCGGCAAGCATTCCGGGAATATTAATCTATATTATTTGTGCAATAGTTATTCCCGAAGAGCCTGATTCCGTAAATACAACGGGCTATTACCACGACGAAAGGTAAATAATAAGGGAGGGCAAATCGCCCTCCCATTCAAAAAATTGATAGTTGCTGGTGTGGCGCAGTTGGTAGCGCAATTGATTCGTAATCAATAGGCCGTCAGTTCAAGTCTGATCACCAGCTCCAATAAATAACGGGTAGGAATCATTTTGATTCCTACCCGACTTTTGCGTTATAGACAAACAAAAAAAGAGCTGAAAATCAGCTCTTTTTTATAGCAGAGGATTCAAAAGTGAATCCGAACATTTTTTAATTTTAGACAAGGAGAGCTTCAAAGCATTCTCCTTGTAGTTCAAATAAAATATTGCGTCATCGTCATACAGAACAACTGCATTAACAAAGTAATTTATCAGCGCCTTACGCTGATTGTGGTCAGTCAAATCTGCCACCTTTGACCTTTCAAAAAATTCCTTGTATTGCTTACGAGTGTATTTCGGTTTTGCAATCTGCTATTTTGCAATCTCGATTTCAATATCCTTTTTCTTTCCCTCAAGCTCTTGCAAGCGTGTTTTGGTTGAATCTGTTATAATACCTTGCTCAATCGCACTGATCATATTCTTGATTTTCTTTTCAACCTTTGATAATTCCTGTTGCAATAGCTTCAGTGTTGTGTTCTCTGACTCCTGCATTTTCATTAAAGAGTCAATAAGAGATTCAACATAATCATCATTGCTGAGCGTAGCAATAACCACATTCAAAACTGCATTTTCAATTTCATCCTTCTTGACTGCTTTCTTGTCACAACCACGGCCTCGCTTTGCATCAATGCATTTGTAGTAACGATATTTTGTTCCCTGATGATTAACACCGCTTTCGCCAACCATAAATGATTTACATTTTCCGCAATACAGCTTGGTTGTCAGTATGTATTCATCATCAGCCTTATACTTGGCAGCGGCGTGCTTGTTCTGCTCTAGCTTGTGTTGCACTCGGTCAAATAGAGCCGTATCAATTATAGAGGGAATACCACCTGGCGTTACAATATCTCTAAAAATGTACTCGCCGATATATCTCCTGTTAGAAAGAATTTTTGAAATAATATTGATAGTAAACTTTCCACCACGAGAGTTGGCTGCACCCCTATTGTTCAAGTCTTCTGCAATTTCTTTCATTGTCATACCGGAGTCATAATTCTTGAAAATCAAACGAACATATGCCGCTGTTTCTTCGTCAATTTGAAAATGCCTTTCATCGTCAATGTAATAGCCGAATGTAATCGGACCGCCGTTAAACTTGCATTTCATAGCATTTTCGGTTAAGCCACGAATAACCTTTTCCGAAAGGTCAGCTGAATAATATTCAGCCATACCCTCAAGTACGGATTCAAGAATGATACCCTCAGAGCCTTCGCTGATATTTTCATTTGCAGATATTACCTTAACACCATTCTTACGAAGCTGTGCCTTGTAATGAGCAGAGTCATAACGGTTACGGGCGAACCTGTCCAGTTTCCAAACGATGATGACATCAAACATATTCTTTGCAGAATCCTTAATCATTTTCTGAAATGCAGGACGCCTGTCGGTTGTAGCAGAGAATGCTCGGTCAATATATGAATCAATAATTGTAATATCGTTGCGTTTTGCAAAGTCGTTGCACTCACGAAGCTGACCTTCAATAGACTCCTCACGCTGATTATCACTTGAGTATCGTGCATAAATTACACCGTTCATATTCAATTTTACCTCCTGTGTTGTGTGTTATAACTCTAAACAAC
>CALYNN010000021.1 GCA_945221685.1 uncultured Clostridia bacterium
TTCATAAACAGTCCGCCTATACCGCCTGTGGCAAGAATAATATCCGTTGCAAGAATTGCGCCCATTTCGCCGTATTCATCCTCGCACACAATACCCTGACAAACATTATCCTTTTCAATAAAATCAATCATTGTTGTTTGGGTAACAAGGGTGATATTTTCGCGCTTTTTTGCAATACTTAACAGGGTTGCCGTTATTTCCTTGCCCGTTTCGTCCTTGTGGTGAAGAATACGGTTTTGCCTATGGGCACCCTCTCTTGTGTAGTCATAATCACCGTCGCCGTCGGTATCGAATTTAACGCCCAATTCAACAAGAGTGTTTATTACATCGGTGGATGACTCAATCATAACCCTTACGGATTCGGGGTTGTTTTCGTAGTGGCCTGCCTTCATAGTATCTTCAAAATAGCAGTTGAAATCGTCTATGCTTTTAAGCACGCACACTCCGCCCTGCGCCAAATAGGAGTCACATTCCTTAAGATTTTCCTTTGTTATAACAAGAATATCCTTGTTTGCCGGCAGGCAAAGGGCAGCAAAAAGACCGGCAACGCCGCTGCCTACAATAACAACATCTGTTTTTATGTAATCCTTAAGTTCCATTTTGTTTGAGCTATTAGCCTTTCTACTCGAAATATATAAATAGGCATATCAAAAATAGATATACTTATTCTAATATATAATTATTTGCTTCTCTTGTCAAGATTGATAATACAATTATGTTGTGGTATTATTAGGACGAAAGAAAATAATTTGCGAAAAAACCGACGCACAGGGTTCTTTAAAAAAGCACGCTCTTGCCCTGCTTCATCGCGGTATTGACGCGCCCGACAAAAAGAAATTTGCCGACAGGCTTACTGCGCTTCAGCTAAACGGAGACAGACTTTCCGTTGCTTATCCCGTTGCAAAAAGGCTATTTAATACAATTAAGAGCGACACGGTGAGAGATTTATATTCAAGGCTGAAAAAAATCGGTGCCGCTTCGCTGATAGACAGGCAGGGTGCCGAAAAATTTAAGGATAAAAAAATTATTGAAATTATTGACGAAATATGGCTCAGTGCTCTTGACGGAGGTATAAATAAATACGAAAGAGGCAGTGATTATTACAACCTGATAATGTCTGCAATTTCCGCTCCGAGCAAAATTTTGAAAAATAATAACGATATGAAAAAATTAATTTTTGCTATGGATAATATTCTTACAGGCGGCAGGTATAATAATCAGGTAGACACCTTATAAAACCGCAAACAACAAAGGGTATATATTTTATTTAAAAATAGTATTGACAATTTGGTAACAGCGTGTTACTATTTTGTTACCCTGTAAGGGCACAATATTTTGTTGAATTTTTCATATTAACAAAAACTACACAATATATAGTATGTAATAAATGCAAGTCCACAATTTAGACAGCTTTTGACATTGGTTACATTTTGGATAAAATATACCGTATATGATTTATTTTAGCGTGTTTATTTGCTATAATATGAATGTTTGCAAAATACATAATTTCTTTACTTAATGTAAAGGATAATAATGAAACTGATTTTTAACTTAATTTCGATATAAATACCCGTAAAAGAGAGGTGTACGGTGCTTGGAAAACTTTGTTATTCAAGGCGGCCATGAGCTTTTCGGCGAAGTAAATATTAGCGGAGCCAAAAATGCCGCTGTTGCTATTTTACCCGCGGCGCTTTTATGCGACGATGTAGTTCGTATTGAAAACATTCCCAACATCAGCGATGTTAGTTTAATAATTCATATTCTTGACCGTATGGGTGCAGGAATAAAAATGATAAATTCAAATACAATCGAAATTGATTCGCGCTCGGTGGTATGCCAGGCGGTGCCCGATGATTTGGCTTCTCATTTTCGTGCAAGCTATTACCTTGTGGGCGTTATGCTGGGCAGATTTAAAAGCGCAGAGGTTGCCATGCCCGGCGGCTGTGATTTCGGCACAAGACCTATTGACCTTCACCTTAAGGGCTTCAGAATGTTGGGCGCCGACGCTAATATTGTTAACGGAATGGTATGCGCCAACGCGGAAAAGCTTGTAGGCTCTTCAATATATATGGACCAGGTTTCCGTTGGTGCAACAATAAATGTTATGCTGGCGGCAGTGCTTGCAAGAGGGCTTACGGTTATTGAAAACGCCGCAAAGGAGCCGCATATTGTTGATTTGGCAAACTTCTTAAATTCAATGGGTGCAGATGTTCGCGGAGCAGGAACCGATGTTATAAAAATCCGCGGAGTAGAAAAGCTTCACGGCTGCTCCTATTCCATTATTCCCGACCAGATTGAAGCAGGAACATATATGGTTGCCGCCGCCACCTGCGGAGGCGATGTGCTTGTTAAAAATATTATACCAAAGCACCTTGAATCAATAAGTGCAAAGCTCATTGAAGCAGGCGCAGAGATTATTGAATATGACGACGCAATAAGAGTAACTCGCTTTAAAGAGCTTACCCGCTGTAATGTTAAAACAATGCCCCATCCCGGCTTTCCAACCGATATGCAGCCGCAAATGGCAGTGCTTCTTTCTCTTTCAAAGGGCACAAGTATTCTTACCGAGGGCGTGTGGGACAGCCGCTTTCAGTATGTAAGCCAGCTTCTGAAGATGGGTGCAGATATTCAGGTTGACGGCAAAATTGCAGTTATTGAGGGCGTTAAGGAGCTTACAGGCGTTAAGGTTAAGGCAACCGACCTAAGAGCAGGTGCCGCAATGATTATTGCAGGCCTTGCCGCAAGGGGCGAAACAATTGTTGAGAATGTTGTGTATGTTGACCGCGGCTACGAGGATGTTGTAGAAAAGCTCAGCGCATTAGGCGCAGATATTAAGCGTATAACCGTTAACGACGCAGATACAGAAACGGTGCAAAGCGCAGGATAACTAACAATTCAAGCGTATCCGCAATCGGATACGCTTTACCTATTTTTATATTTATATTTGAAAACGGAGTAATTATGGCAAAGGTGTGTCAGCTTTTTTCAGGAAGCAGCGGAAATTCAATACTGATTTCGTCAAAGGGGCATAATCTGCTGATAGACATAGGCGTTTCTGCAAAGCGCTGCGAGCAGGCGCTGATGAATATAGGTATTGACCCTGGCAGTATTGACGCCGTGCTTGTTACCCACGAGCACAGTGACCATACAAAAGGCGTAAGGGTTTTTGCCTCTCGCCACAAAATACCGGTTTTTGCAGGCGACGGCTGTATCGACAGGCTTTATGCCGATAATATTGTTAATGATAAAATTGAAGTGTTGGGCATTGACCGGCACATTCAGCTTTCGGGAATGGAAATACTCAGCTTCCGCCTAAGCCACGACAGCGTTGATTGCCGAGGATACAGAATTAATCTTCCCGAGGGCAGAAGCGTTTCCGTATGCACCGACACAGGATATATTACAGAAAATGCCAAGGAGGTTTTAAAGGGAACGGATTTGATTTTTATTGAGTCCAACCACGAAACCTCAATGCTTATGGCAGGCAGCTATACCTATATGCTGAAGCAGAGAATTTTGGGCGATAAGGGGCATCTTTCAAACTTTGCCTGCAGCGAATACATAAAGGAGCTTGCTCAAAGCGGCACAACAAGATTTGTGCTTTCCCACTTAAGCCAAGAAAATAATATGCCCGAAATTGCAAGGCAGACTGCAGTTTCCGCTTTAAGCGAAATAGGCCTTCAGCAGGACAGGGATTACAGGCTTTATGTTTCTCCTCCCGAAAATACAGGAGGTGTAATAGCGTTATGATAAATGTTACCGTTATTGCAGTAGGCAGGCTTAAGGAAAAATATCTGCGCGAGGGCTGTCAGGAATATATAAAAAGACTTGGCGGCTACGCAAAGGTAAGCGTTATTGAAATTGACGAGGAGCGCTGCTCGGTAAATCCCTCGGCGGCGGAAATTGAAGGCGTAATAAAAAAAGAGGGCGAAAGAATTATTGCAAGGCTTCCCAAGGGTGCGGCGGTAATTCCCCTTTGTATTGAGGGAACGCAGTATTCAAGTCCCGATTTTTCAAGGCTTATTGAAGGCATTTCTCAAACAAGCTCAAGCATATGCTTTGTTATCGGCGGCTCCTACGGCTTAAGCGATGCCGTAAAATCCCTTGGCAGACACAGGCTTTCCTTCGGGAAAATGACCTTGCCTCATCAGCTTGCAAGAATGGTACTGCTTGAGCAGATTTACAGGGCCTTTTCTATTTTGGGCAATTCAAAATATCATAAATAATTTGCCTTTCTTTGTTTACAACAGTATTTCATAATGGTATAATACCTTAGTGGCTGAACGGAGGAAAAGTTATGAACAAGGATATTGAAAGAATTTTGGTAACAGAGGAGGAGCTTCACGCCATTTCAAAAAAGCTGGGCGAAAAAATCACCCGGGATTTTGCAGGCAAAAAGCTTCTTGTTATAGGAGTGCTTAAAGGCTCAATATACTTTTTAACCGACCTTTCAAGGTATATTGATTTGCCCTGCCATATTGATTTTATTCAGGCGTCAAGCTATGGCGATTCAACCGAATCCAGCGGAGTAATTACAATTACCAAGGATGTTGACAAGGATTTAAGCGGCTTTGATGTTTTGCTTGTTGAGGATATTCTCGATACAGGCAACACCCTTAAATATATTCACGATATGCTTTCAACCCGTAATGCCGAGTCAATCTCCGTTGTTACCCTGCTCGATAAGCCGTCAAGAAGAAAGGCTAATATTAAAGCCGACTATGTGGGCGTAGATGTGCCAAACGAATTTGTTGTCGGCTACGGTCTTGATTTTAACCAGTACTACAGAAATCTGCCGTATATAGGAGTGCTTAAAAGAAGCGTTTACGAGGACTGATTGACAGTTTGGTTTTATATTGTATAATATAACATAACAGTACAAATAAATATTTTCGCGGTTTTCGGTACTATCAAATACCGAAATTAAAAGGGAATCAAGTGCAAATCTTGAGCAACCGCCATTACCGTAATTGACGAAAAGGCCGCACTGTGCCATTGGGAAACCGAGAAGGCGCGGCCCTGCAGTATTACTGCTTTATCATAAGTCGGGAGACCTGCCGCAAACGAAATTCAGCTTTTGGGCAAGAGGGAAAGCGAAGAATTTTACATAAGTCATTGCGTAAATTCTGCCCTGCTGTCTGCAGGGCTTTTGTTTTGCCCAACCCAAGCTACGAAAGGAGGCGTAATGCAAATAAAATGAAAAATAAAATAAATCGTTTTTGCCTTTGCTTAATTTCTGCATTGCTGTGCCTTTGCCTTTTAGGCGGCTGTGCGAGCGGTTTTGAAGAAGCCCCAAGGGTATCAACAACTGCCCCTGTTTCTCAAGACCAAGACGAGTCGGCTATGACGGAAAAAGAAGCCAAGGAAAAAGAGACAGTTAAAGCAAAGGAGCAAAGCAGTACCTCCAAGGCGCAGTCAACTGCCGAGAAATCCTACGAAGCTTCGGTCGCCTATAAAAAAGCCACTGCAAAAGCAAGCACAACATCGGCAAAGAAAAAGACCGCAACTGCAAAAAAAGCCTCCTCCCAAAAGGAAAAGACTACTGCTCCCTCATATGCCAAGGCAACCACCGCCGCCTCTGAGGAGGAGTATATTTCCTGCACCGTGGAAATCGAGTGCAAAAGCATACTCGGTAATATGGACAGCCTTAAAAAAGGTCACGAGGCGTATGTTCCGTCCGACGGCGTAATTATGAGCCGAGTCAGCGTTACCGTAAAAAATAAAAGCAGTGTTTATGACGCGGTAATGCTTGCCTGCGAAAAGCAGGGCGTATCCGTAAATTCCGTAAACAGTGCCTACGGAAAATATATTGCAGGCTTTAATAATATTGACGAAAAGGACTGCGGCGCTCAAAGCGGCTGGATGTATACGGTCAACGGTGCTTATCCGTCAAAAAGCTGTGATAAGTATATTTTAAAAAATCACGACAGTATAGCCTTCACCTATACTTGCTGATATTAATTAATTATTTATTTAGGAGGAAACAAAATGAAAATTCTCAAAAAGCTTTTACCCTTAATGCTTGCCTGCACGCTTGTGCTTTGCGGCTCCTTCAGTGCATACGGTGCCCAAACTGCACCAAGCAGTGAAGACCTTGAAAAGCAAATTGCATCAACCGCCGCCTATCTTACAAAAGGTGTTGCTTCATACACCGTTGACGATGCGGTTAATCTTTTTTATCTTGCAGGCTCCGGTGCGGATATTGCTAATACCGACAGCTTCATTGCTTCCGTTAAGGATAATCTTTCCGCAAACGGCGGCAAAATCGTTTCAAGCTACGGCGAAAATATTACTACCTACGCCGCTGTAATTCAGGTTTTGCTTGAATTAGGCGAAAACCCCTCTGATTTTAACGGCTACGATATTGTAAGCACCTTTTCCCAACAGGATTTCACCGCAAAGCTTGATAATCCTTATTACTACAATATTGTTATTCCCGCAACCTTATATTGCGAGGACGAGACTCTCGGCAAAAAATCCTGCGACTCCCTTGTTGCAAACTACTACACGGCAGGAAGCGGAATGGATTACTACGGCTTTAGCTGTGACAATACTGCATATATGATTAGTGCCCTTTCAAATTATTATGATGATTATAAGGAAATCGTTGATGACTGTATTGCAGTGCTTGACGGCTACAGGGTTAACGGCGGATATTGCTACAATACTGCCTACGGCACAGACCCTAACGGCGATTCCACTGCACTTGCCCTTATGGCTTACTCTGCCTATTATTTGTGCACCCTTGATTTTGAACAGGGCAGTAATCCCACCAAGGAAAAGTGCGATTCAATTTATGCCAATTTAATGAGCTTCAAAGGCAGCGAGGACGGAGTCTTTACCTATATGAACGACGGCGATAATGCCTACGCAACTGCCGACGCTCTACGCGGACTTGCCTCTTACAGTGATGCAGTTTTCGTTTACGAGCTTATCAATATGCCGGAGGACGACGGTGACGGCGACGACATTACTGACATTACTATAGAAGAAAATACCAAGCCGACAGATACAACCGAGAAAAAGACCGAAGCCGAAGCCGCAGCAGTTAAAAAATCTCCTGCAACATCGGCACCGTCTGCCGCAGGCATCGCCGCCGCGTCGGCATTTTTCACAGCCGCACTTGCGGTTGCATTAAGAAAAAGAACAAAAAAATAAAAGCAAATTATTATCTGCTTGTTATTTCATAATAAATTTGCACAAAAAGAAAGAAGGTCGGAACTGCATTTCCGACCTTCTCCTCTCTGTTATTACAAACTATGGAGGACCAGAGTCTAAGGTGGTGTGGCCCACCTCAAATCCATTTACATTATAGTGTATGTTGCATAATTTGTCAATATATTGTTTAATATTTTTATTTATTTTTACCATTATTTTAGAGTATTCCGATATTTTAAGTAACGCGAAAAAAATTGCAAGGAATACTATAGGGAATATTATTGTACTAAAAATTGACATAGAACATTTGTTTGCCTAATATAAAAATTGAAAGCATTGCCTTAATCCACTCAATGCCGTATATACGGTTTATAAGCAATAGGCTTTTAGTTTTTTATGAAAGAAGGATAGCTGTGACAATAGATGAATTGGCAAACGAATACGAGCAGCAATACAGAATTCTTTGTGCCAAGATGGACGGGCTTCGTCCTTTGCTGAATATATACACAGGTGAAGACTTAGTAGTGCTGCGCAGAAAAATTAAAATATATTACAATATGGCTTGTGAATGTAAAAGTTTATCATCCTTACTTTCGAGCTACTATGAGGAGGACGGCAATGGTTGATATTATAGACGCATATATTTCCGACGACGGCGGCTTCGCCGAGCTTGACAGTATTGACGAGCAAAAAATTCTTCTTTGTGCAATGAAGGCGGTATTCCCCATTATTATTGAAAAGGAGCTTACTCAAAAGCAAAGCCTTTGCCTGCGGCTTTACTGTATTCACCACAAGAGTCAGGCAGAAATTGCAAGGCAGCTGAAGCTGTCGCAGCCAACGGTCAGCAGACATATAAAAACCGCAAAGCACATAATAAACAAATACCTTAATTACTGCTACTTTGCAGTCAAAAAATCCAACGAGCAATGGCTTAAAATCTATTAATTTTGCGGAGGCGAAGCGAAAACAATTTCGCCACGCCCCCTATATAAGCGGCAGATACAGACAAGGCTGTTTTAAAGGATTAATAGCTGTATCCACCTTGCCCAACTGCCGTAAAGAAAAAAGCAAACGCACCTCTTTATTCTATGAGACGCGTTTGCTTTTTGTTAAATACAGACAGTCTTTGCCGCACTGCTTTTAATAAATAAAAAGAGAAATAATAAAGAAAATTCCGTATATTACCGGCTGATGTGCCAGATAAATCCAAAGACTGTTTTTACCTACCGTGCACAAAAGCTTACTGTGCCTTTTATACATTGCTTCGGGGAGCTTTTCCTCGGTGGCAGGCTTACCAATAAAGGCACCGAAAATAAACATAAAAATCCACGGCAAAAGCGGAAAATAATCGGCGCTGTAAAAGCTTTGAGTATGAAATCCAATGGGTGCTGTTATATTACTGCTATACAAAGCCTCCGGCAGCTTAACAAGTCCGAAAAGAAGCGAGCCGCCGTCTATTCCGTAAAATATAAAAAACAGTACTGCGCACACCGCCGCCCCTGCCTTGTAATTAATTTTCTTAATCAGTGGCATAAGCAGTCCGGTAATAATCATACAAAGTCCGAGGCAATGAAGAATTCCGAAATATATTTCTGCTCCTTCAAATCCCATAAGCGGCATAATAACGGCAGTTACAAGGGTTATCACTCCGCCGCAGACTGCAACGATAATTCCCCGCTTAACCGTATTTCTCGACAGTCTTGAGCAAATGCCCGAAATAATAATAAACGCCGCCCAAAAAATAGGCTGAACAAGGCACAATGCGTCAAACACCTTATATCCCCAGTTAAGTCCCAGCACATCGCCCACATCAAGAAAAGCGTGGTGCACAATCATACATAAAATGGCAAAGCCTCTTATTTCATCAAGCATATATATACGCCTTTTACCCTTTTGCAAAACTCTGCCCCCTTTTTATTATTTCATAATAATATATTACCACATTTGTTTAATATTGTATATAATAAAAAAATATGTTATAATTACAAATTGAGGTGTAAAAAATATGAAAGAATTTACAAGCGCTGTTTCAGCAGAAGCAATGACAATGGTAAACAACACTAATTCAGCCGCCGCGGTAAAATCAGGCTCGCTTCCTGTTTTTGCCACGCCGATGATGATTGCACTGATGGAGGAGGCTACCTGCTACGCCGCCGCCCCTCTGCTTGACGAGGGCGAGTCCACCGTAGGCACAAGGGTAAGCGTATCTCACGACAAGGCAAGCGGTATCGGCTCGGTTATAACCGCCTACGCAACACTTACCGAGGCAGACGGAAGAAAGCTTTTTTTCGAGGTAAATGCCAAGGATGAGCAGGGCGACATAATCGGCAAGGGAACTATTGAAAGATTTGTAATTAATACCGACAAATTTATGAAAAGGGTGAACAAATGAGATACCGTGCAGTAATTTTTGATTTTGACGGAACAATATGCGACACCGGCGAGGGAATACTCAAAAGCGCAAAATATGCTCTTGACGCCTTTGGCTACGACGCGCCCGATTATACTCAGCTTACCTGCTTTATCGGCCCTCCCTTGCTTGTAACCTTTCAGGAGGAGTTTCACGCCGACGCCGCTACCGCAGACGAGCTTGTAAAAAAATTCCGCGAGCGTTATACCAACGAGGGAATATACGAAAGCTGCCTGTACGACGGAATAAAGGAGCTGCTTGTCGCCTTAAAGAAGGACAATATTAAGATGGCAATAGCCTCGTCAAAGCCTCAGGATTATATTGAAACCCTGCTTAACCGCTTCGGCATAAGAAGCTATTTTGACACGGTTTGCGGAGTAAGCTTTACCGCCGACTGTGAATCAAAGGCAAGCATAATCGCCCGATGCCATAAGGAGCTGGGAATTGCAGGCAACGAAATTATTATGGTAGGCGACAGAAGATACGATATTGAAGGCGCAAAGTCAAATGTTATTGACAGCGTGGGCGTCTTGTGGGGCTACGGCAACAGAATTGAATTTATCGAAGCCGGAGCCAAATATATTGCCGAAAAGATTATGGATATAGAGTCCATCGCCCTTGGCTTTTACGAGCAGACAGACAATGTTCAGGGGATTTTTGCAGGTAAAATTATTACCGTGCATAACGACGATATTACTCTTGCAGACGGAACAAAGGCGTTTCGCGAGGTGGTTGAACATCCCGGCGGAGTTGCCGTTGTTGGACTTACCGATAACCGCGAAATAGTAATGGTTAAGCAGTTCAGGTATCCCTATAAGGAAACAATTTACGAAATTCCCGCAGGTAAGCTTGAAAAGGGCGAGGAGCCAATGTCTGCCGCAGTAAGAGAATTCAGCGAGGAATGCGGCGCAACGGCAGAGAGCTTTGAGCCTATGGGCGAAATTTACCCAAGTCCCGGCTACACAAGTGAAATAATAAGGCTCTACTGCGCTACGGGGCTTTCCTTCGGAGAGCAGCATTTAGACGAGGACGAAAATCTTGATGTAATCAAGATGCCCTTCAGCGAATGCTTATCAAGAGTTATGAGCGGCGAAATTAAAGCCGCCAAAACAATAATAGGCATACTCAAATTAAAGGAACTAAAAAATATATGACCGTATATCTCGACAATTCGGCAACGACGAAGCCCTGCGTTCAGGCGGTTGAAGCCGTTAACAGAATGCTTACCGAAAACTGGGGCAACCCCTCAAGCTTTCACCAAATGGGCATTAATGCTATGAAGGAAATAATAGCGGCAAGGGCGGCAGTTGCAGACTCGCTTGGTGTAAAAAGTGATGAAATAATATTTACCTCCGGCGGAACAGAGGCAAACAACCTTGCAATTTTCGGCGCAGTTAATGCACGAAAGCGCCGCGGAAAAAGAATAGTTACTACCGCAATAGAGCACGAAAGCGTTTTGCAAAGTGCACAAGAGCTTGAAAGGCAGGGCTTTGAGGTAATTTACCTTAAGCCCGACAACGCAGGAAGAATTACGGAAAATCAGCTTTTTGAAGCGATTAACAGCAATACAATTCTTGTTTCAATAATGTATATTAACAACGAGGTAGGCTCCGTGCTTCCCGTGGGTGCAATCAAAAAAGCGGTAAAAAGAGCCTCGGCACCTGCACTTATACATATCGACTGCGTTCAGGCCTACGGCAAAATAAATATTAATGCAAAAAAATTAGGCGGTGATTTAATTACCGTTACGGCACACAAAATTCACGGGCCAAAGGGTATAGGCGCCCTTTATATCAGCAAGGACGCTAATCTGACAAACCAGAATTTTGCGCGAACCTTCGGCGGCGAGCAGGAGAAAAAGCTTCGCCCCGGAACCGAGTGCGCTCCGCTTATTGCAGGCTTCGGCGCAGCTGTAGGCGCATTGCCCCCTGTTGATGAGCAAACGAAAAAAACGCAGGAGCTAAACGCCTACGCAAAAAAAGCATTAGGCAGTATAGACGGCGTTATCTTCAACAGCGGCGAGGACGCTTCGCCATACATTATTAATATGTATGTGCCAACCTTTATGCGCAGTCAAACCGTTTTGCAGGAGCTTTCGGCAAACTACTCAATATGCGTCAGCAACGGCTCTGCCTGTGCAAAGGGTAAAAAAAGCCATGTGCTTACCGCAATGGGACTCAGCAATGAAATTGTTGACAAAAGCATAAGAATAAGCTTTTCAAGATATAATACAAAAGAGGATATTGACGCTCTTGTCTTAGCCCTAAAGGAGCTGATTGAAAAGCACCCTTTGTAAAATTCAAATCACGAGGAACAGCAAATGAAAGAAATAATACTTATTAAAAACGGCGAGCTTGCCCTTAAGGGAATGAACAGAAACAGCTTTGAGGATAAGCTTATTAAAAATATGAAGCACCGCTTAAGCAGTATGGGTGCCTTTGAATTTACAAAAAGCCAATCAACTATAATGGTTGACCCGTTAAGCGACGATATCGACCTTGACGACGCCACTGAGGCACTGTCAAAGGTATTCGGCATTGCCGCACTTTCCCGCGCCTGCGTATGTGAAAAGGACCTTGACGATATTAAGAGCACCGCAAGGGACTATCTGCAAGAGCAGCTTGAGGAGGCAAAAACCTTTAAGGTGGAGGCAAAACGCTCGGACAAGAAGTTCCCTCTGAAATCCCCCGAAATATGCCGCGAGGTAGGAGGCTTTTTGCTTTCAAAATTCAATCATCTTAAGGTAGATGTGCATAATCCCGATATTATTGTTACCGTTGAGGTAAGAGATAAATATGCCTTTGTACGAGGCAACAACATTAAGGGCGCAGGCGGTATGCCAACCGGCACCGGTGGCAGAGCCGCAATACTTATAAGCGGCGGAATAGATTCTCCCGTAGCGGCATATATGATGGCGAAAAGGGGAATTGAGCTTTGCGCCGTTCACTTTGCTTCTCCGCCCTATACCTCGGAGCTTGCCGAGCTTAAGGTAATGGAGCTGCTTAAGGAGGTTGCGCAGTACGCAGGAGTAATTACAACATATGTCGTGCCCTTTACAAAGCTTCAGGAGGCAATAAGAGACTGCTGCCCCGAAGAATATTTTACTATTATTATGCGCCGAATTATGATGCAAATATCGGAAATAATTGCCCGTTCTCAAAACTGCGCCGCCCTAATAACCGGCGAAAGCGTAGGTCAGGTTGCAAGCCAAACAATGCACGCCCTTGCCTGCACCGACTGCGCGGCAAATATGCCAGTTTTCCGTCCCTGCATAGGAATGGATAAGGACGAGATTGTGGCAATATCACGAAAAATAGGCACCTTCGAAACATCTATTCAGCCTTATGAGGACTGCTGCACGGTATTTACACCAAAGCACCCGAAAACAAGGCCGCAAATTGACGATGTAATAAAGGCACAGCAAAAAATCGAAAACCTTGACGCTCTTATTAACGAAGCCGTTGACGGCGCAAGAAAGGTAATAATCAGATAATATGGACGAGGAAAAGGACGAAATAGCCAAGCTGCTGGAGGAATACCAAAAGCAAAGAAGCAGCAAGGAAAGCAGTCGGGAGCCGGACGCTCCCCTGCCTCCTCCCGTAAGGCGAACGGATATAATCGACTTTGCAAAAAAGGATGAAGAGCCTGCGAAAAGCACTAAGAGTAAAAAGAGAGAAAGGTCTCCCGAGGAGCAGGAGGCTCTGCTTCAAAAAAAGCAGGAGCGCAAAGAGAATCTTAAAAATTTTGCAAAAAATACTTTACTCAAAATAAGGTCCGTTATTTTTAATAAGATTACCTTAATAATTATTTTGGCGATTGCCGTAATTATCGGTGGATTTTTTGCAATTAAGGCAATTATTCACAGCTCACAGACGGCATACCTAAAGCCCTATGAGCAAAGGTACAATATTGAATTTCCCGAGGGAATACTTGAGGATTACTGCGATTACTACGGAGAAAACCAAAGTACAACAGGCTTTCTTAAAATCTCCGATATTAATTTAAGCACCCCTGTTTATACAAAGGACTCAAAGGAATTTCCTGCCGCAGAGGATACGGCAGAGGGTGCAGAGCAAAATAATTTCGTAATTTATCTTCAGGATAAAAGCCTTGAGAAAATATACGCTACCGCCGAGGGATATAACTCCTCCTCTGCCGAAATTTATTATTCCGACCTGTTTAACGAATACTCCTTTAGGGTCGTAGGCGCCTTTTATACAAATATGAATGTCCAAGACGATAACGGATATATTTTCCCCTACAACACCACTGAAAAAATGACTGCAAAAAGCGCAGGCTCCTTTGCGGAGCGTATAGGAAGCCGCCTGCTTTACGACACAAAAACAACAATAACCCGACAGGACAGAATGATTTTAATATCCTGCCCAACGGATTACAGAGATAATTTCAGATTTGTTGTTGTCGGAATTATGAGAAATACCGCACAGGAAAAGCCCGAGGCAACAGCAAGGAGCAATGTGCATTTTCCTCAAATCATTTATGACGAAGGCAATCAAAATAACCCATATAATTTTTCTTTAGGCTGGTATCCCGAATACGAAATTACCGACGGTGAGGGCAACATCCAAACGGTGCAGACCGAGCTTAAGGATTATCAATTCAAGCACCCGATATTTAAATAAATACGAAAAAACTATCGCCGCAGAACAACAATGTTCTGCGGTTCAGCGTGTAGAAAAAATCTTAAATCAAATTTCTACACGCTGTTAGGCTTCGAGAAATGGAATTGAATTTCGTTTTCTTGCGAGTGGGAGCTGTACGACGGTACCGCCCCCGAGCAAAAAACGAAAATCATAACCACCCGTCAAACGGGTGGTTTGCACAAGGGCTAAAAGCCACTGATA
>CALYNN010000022.1 GCA_945221685.1 uncultured Clostridia bacterium
TTCCTGCCCTCCAGACAGGAACCCGGTACGCAGAATAACAGCGGTGTAAATGCCTTGGGAGCAGGCGCGGAATTTGTTATGAAAAAGGGATTAGAGCATATCTATTCTCACGAGCTTAATTTGATACGGTTTATTTACAGCGGTCTTGAAGCAAATCCCAATGCCGTTCTATATACGCCGATGCCCGAAAAAGAAAGCTTTGCACCTATTTTGTCATTTAATTACAAGGATTACCCCTCGGAAAAAACTGCTTCTCTGCTGGCAGAGGGCGGAATAGCTGTAAGAGGCGGCTATCATTGCGCGCCGCTGGCTCATCACAGCTTTAAAACAGACGATAGGGGAACGGTCAGAATAAGTCCATCTGTTTTTACTAAAGCCGGTGAATGTGAAAAATTTTTAAACTATTTGAAAAAACTGTAATATTCGCTTTATTTCTTACCTTTTCTGTGCTAAAATAAATATGTTATATGAAATAAGTTATATTTGTTTTAGTTTTATATGCACAGATTTTTGTGTAAAAAATAAAGGAGTATATGATGTTTTCTCAAATTGAAGAGCTGTTCAACAGAATAATAAGCATCTTTTCCACTTTTTCGATTTTTGATTTTCTCGATATTTTAATGGTAACATTTGTTATCTATATCTGTATTCGTATTTTAAGAGAAACGAGGGCGCTTCAGCTTATTAAGGGCTTGCTTTATCTTGCGGTGATTTATGGCATTGTTAATCTTCTCGGTATGGAGGCGTCGTCCTTACTGTTTAAGTCGATTTTTTCAAATATCCTGATTATTGTTGTAATTTTGTTCGGTCCTGAAATCAGGCATATTCTTGAGCAGGTGGGCCACGGTGCTACGGCAAAAAGCCTTAAAACAATTATTCATCCCGGTGTTGCGGTTGAGCTTGCCGAGATTTCCGATTCCATTGAAGCAATATGCAAGGCTTGCTCCGATATGAGCGACCAAAAAATCGGTGCGTTAATTTGCTTTGAAAACGATACTCTTTTAGGCGATGTTATTGATACCGGCACGCAGATTAATGCCAAGGCTTCAAAGGAGCTTGTTGAAAATATTTTCTTCCCTAAATCTCCCTTGCACGACGGCGCAATGGTGGTTCGAAACGGAAAAATTTATGCGGCCGGCTGTATTCTTCCTCTAACTAAAAAAACTGTTTCCTCTGCTTTAGGCACAAGGCACAGAGCCGGCATTGGCTTAAGTGAGCAGAGCGATGCAATAATTGTAATTGTCAGCGAGGAAAACGGTGCCATTTCCGTTGCAAGGGGCGGAGTTCTTCAACGGGATATTTCCGACGGTGATTTAAGAGATATTCTTATGACAGCCTTTGTTCCCAGCGGAACATCTTCTGACGACAAGATTATTACAAAGCTTGTTAGGAGGGTGAAGAAATAATGGAAAAAAAGAAAAAAGGTAAATTCTCGCTTAGAAAGCTAATATATAACGATAAGTATTTAATAATAATTTCCGTTATTTGCGCAGTTGTTATTTGGATTGCAACATCAATGAATCTTTCTCCCGAAACAACTAAAACAATTACTGTTCCCGTACCGGTGGATTTCAGCGAATCTGCGGCAGAGCAGCTTGGATTAAAATGCTACGGCGATGAAAGCATTGATGTTGATGTTACCGTAAAATGCAAAAAATATATTGCAATGGATATTACGGCAGAGGATATTAATGTCAGCCTGCAAACAAACTATGTTACCAAAAGCGGTAATATTGATGTTCCCATAAGAGTAGAGGCAGGAGAAAGGTCCGACTTTGAAATTCAAAGCTACTACCCAACAACCTACAAGGCTTATTTTGATGTTGAAAGCGAAAAGGTAATGGATGTTGAGCTTTCATATGATTCTGACGATTTTATAGCCGACGGATATATTATGGGGCAGACGCTTCTTAACGAAAGCTCTGTAACGGTTAGAGGTCCTAAAACCTATGTTAATCAGGTAGATAAGGTTTACTGCGATGTGCTGCTGAACAACAAAAAGCTTTCTGCTTCGGAAAATATTACCGTTACACCTGTTGCCGTTGACAGATACGGAGCATCTGTAAGCTATGTTTCTTTGCTGAACAGTAAGGGCGAGGCGTTAAGCAGTATTGACTTAACTATTCCTGTTTTGAAGCAAACCGTGCTTCCTGTTTCGGTTCAGTTTATAAATAATCCGGCAAAGGTTGACACATCGAAATTTGATATAAGATACAGCGTGTCAAAGGTTGATGCAGGCGTTCTTGACGAGGCGGATATTACCTCTGCGGAAATCGGGCAGATAGATTTTTCAAAGCTTGACATCGGTAAAAATGAGTTTACCTTTAATGTTCAAAATTTAGACAGCATAATTATTCTTAATTCGGTTAAGGAAATTACTGCAACTGTTACGGTTCCCAATTCCTACGAAAAGAAAAATATTTCAGTCAGCAAGCAAAATATTAAGGTATCAAATTTAACCGACGATTTTAAATACGAGGTTATTTCCGTAAGCAGTAACAGGGTTACTGCAATAGGTAAGAGAGCTGATCTTTCCGCTATTGATACTAAAAATGTTATATTAAGCGTCAATGCCACTCAAAACACGAAAACCGTTGAGGAGGGCACATATACCCTTGATATTACACCAACTGTTGAAGGCTCCGATGCCTGTTGGATTTACGGCAGCTACACCGCCGAAATAAGAATATACAAATAAAAAATCGGGCAAAAGCAATGATTTTACTCATTGTCCTTTGCCCGTGTTTTTTACTTTTAAGTGTAGAATAACGATTTGCTTTGCGATTTGGAATATCTGTAAACGCTCATTTCAATGCCTAATGCAAGGTAAATGCAAAGGGATGATGAACCGCCTGCTGAAAACAGAGGAAGTGTAATTCCTATACAGGGTAGCCACGAAAGCTCCATTCCTATATTTATAAACATTTGTGCAAAAAGCATTACGGAAATGCCTGCACACATAAGATAACCCACATTATCTCTTGCCTTAAGTCCCGTAAAAAGAACTCTTAATACAAGTGTAAGCAGTATTGCAACAACTGCAAGAGCGCCAATGTAGCCGAATTCCTCGCCTGCAACGGTAAGCACCATATCGTTTTGATTTTCGGGAACTCCGTTTGTTACCGATTGAGTCATACTGCCGTTTAGGTATCCTTGACCGAACCAGCCGCCTCCGCCTAAAGCAATCTTTCCGTGGTTTTGCTGATACAAAGTATCTGCATACTGCTCGGGATAAAATAAAGCCGTTATTCTCTCTCTTTGAATTCCGTTGATTATGCCAAGCCTCCATGCCGCTACAAAGGCCACTGCGATGGCGCATATACCCGCCGCAAAATATCCCATATGTACCTTTGCAAAAAACAACATTCCTATAAACATAATCAGGAAAATCAGTGCAGAGCCGGCATCACCTGTTGCTACTACAAGGGCAACGGGTACCATTCCGTGCAAAACAAGCGGAATAATTGTTTTGAGTCTGTTAATTCTGTCCTTAACTAAATCAAGATGATATGAAAACGAAATAATAAATCCTACCTTTAAAAGCTCCGATGGCTGAAAGTAGAATATTTTAAGGTCAAGCCACGATTTAGCATCCTGCCTTGCAGACGGTGCAACACCGAAGAAAAAGGTAAATATCATCAGTCCTACACAGCCTGCCGCAATTAACGGCCATAGCTTTGAAATAATTTCGTAGTCAATGTTTGATACTGCCAGCGCAATTATCAGTCCGCCGGTGACGGATACAAGCATGCTTCTAACATCACTGCTGATAATCTGCCCATCGTTTAGATTTGAATAGGTTGCGCTGTAAACAAGACATAATCCGTAAACAGAGCCGATAAGGGCAGTAAATACGGTAACATAGTCAAGACCGCCGAAAAATCCTATTTGCTTTTGTTTCATATTATGTTTACGGCAACCTCCTTTCATTTCAAATGATATTATATTAGAATTTTCCCATTATTTCAAGAGCGTATTAGAATTATACATATATTGTTTAAAAATAATATTTGATTATTTCTGCCATTATGATATAATGATTATCTAAAATAGTATAGAGGTGCTAAATTATGTTATCAGATATCGAAATTGCACAGCAGGCAAAAATGAAAAAAATAACAGAGGTTGCCGCCGCTGTCGGCATCAAAGAGGACGAGCTTGAACCCTACGGTCACTATAAGGCTAAAATATCCGACTCGGTATATAATCGCCTTAAGGACAAGAAGGACGGTAGGCTTGTGCTTGTTACTGCAGTAAATCCTACTCCTGCCGGCGAGGGCAAAACCACCGTTTCAATCGGCTTGGGACAGGGTATGAACAAAATCGGCAAAAATGCGGTTATAGCCTTGCGTGAGCCATCCTTGGGTCCTGTTTTCGGAATTAAGGGCGGAGCGGCAGGCGGCGGATATTCGCAGGTTGTGCCGATGGAGGATATTAATCTTCATTTTACAGGTGATATGCACGCAATAACAAGCGCAAATAATCTTATGTGCGCTATGCTTGATAACCATATTCAGCAGGGCAACGAGCTTGGAATTGACCAAAGAAGAGTGCTTGTTAAAAGATGTCTCGATATGAACGACAGAGCCTTAAGAAATATTGTTTGCTCTCTTGGCGGTAAGCTAAACGGTATTCCTCGTGAGGACCATTTTATCATAACAGTCGCCAGCGAGGTTATGGCTATTCTCTGCCTTGCCTCCGATATTTTTGATTTAAAGGAAAGGCTTGGTAAAATACTTGTTGCTTATACCTATGACGGTAAGCCTGTATATTGCAAGGACATTAAGGCAAACGGCGCAATGACCGTTCTGCTAAAAGACGCGTTAAAGCCTAACCTTGTTCAAACCCTTGAGAATACTCCTGCTATTATGCACGGCGGCCCCTTTGCAAATATTGCCCACGGCTGTAATTCGGTAAGGGCAACTAAAACTGCACTTAAATTAGGTGATTACTGCATTACCGAAGCAGGCTTTGGCTCTGACTTGGGCGCAGAAAAGTTTCTTGATATTAAATGCCGATTTGCAGGAATTAAGCCTTCCTGTATAGTGCTTGTCGCTACAGTTCGTTCTATGAAATATAACGGCGGAGTTCCCAAAGCAGAGCTTGCCGAGGAAAACCTTGACGCTCTTAAAAAGGGCAGTGTAAACTTAGGCGCACATATTGAAAATCTAAAAAAATTCGGCGTTCCCGTTGTTGTTGCAATTAATCATTTTTATGCAGATACCGATAGGGAGATAGAGCTTGTAAAGAATTTCTGCACCGAAAAGGGCGTAGATTTTGCCGTAACAAAATGCTTTGCTCAAGGCGGCGAAGGCTCTGTTGAATTAGCAGAAAAGGTTGTTGAAGCCTGTGAAAAGGAAAATAACTTTAAATTTCTTTATGACCTCGATATGCCTGTTTACGATAAAATTGAAGCTATTGCAAAAGAAATATACGGCGCAGACGGCGTTGATTATACCAAGGAAGCCAAAAAGAGCATTGATGAGTTTATTGAGCTTGGTGCAGACAAAATTCCCGTATGTATGGCGAAAACTCAGTACAGCCTTTCCGATAATCCACAGGCGCTGGGCAGACCGAAGGGCTTTAGAATTACCGTTTCATCTGCAAGCCTTTCAAACGGCGCAGGATTTTTGGTTTGCCAAACCGGCTCTATTATGACTATGCCGGGACTTTGAAAGGCTCTTGCCGCCTATAAAATTGATATTGACGAAAACGGAGACACCGTAGGACTTTTCTAATGAGGGAATATATTACTGACAGCTATGAGGAAACAGTTGCATTAGGTAAAGAAATAGGAGAGAGCATTGATAAAGGAAGCGTCGTTGCCTTTATCGGCGGACTCGGTATGGGTAAAACGGCATTTACAACAGGTCTTGCCCTGGGACTCGGTATTGATGCCGATGTTTCGTCGCCAACCTTTGCCGTGTGCAATACCTATATCGGCAATGAAAACACACTGTATCATTTTGATATGTACCGTGTGGACGGGTGGGACGATTTATATTCAACAGGCTTTTTCGATTTTCTCAATACCGATTGCTTTATGGCAGTTGAGTGGAGCGAAAATATTTATGGCGCACTGCCTGATGATACCCTTATGGTTGAAATCGAAAAGATAAGCGATAATTCAAGACGCTTTAAAATTTACATTAAATCAGAGGAAGAATAATGCTTTTGTCATTTGACTCGTCGGCAGTAACCGCTTCGGCGGCGTTGACAGACGGCGAAAGAGTAATTAAAAGTGAATTTGTAAATGCAGGCTTAACTCATAGTGAAACTCTTTTGCCGATGATTAAAAGAGTTATGCAGGGGTATTCCTTTTCGGCGCTTGACGGTATTGCAGTAACGGCGGGTCCCGGCTCATTTACAGGCGTAAGAATAGGCATAGCAACTGCCAAGGGGCTTGCGTTTAAGGATAATATATCCTGCATCGGCGTTTCAACCCTTGAAGCCATTGCTTATAATTTTACAGACGAAAACGCAGTTATCTGCGCTGTTATGGACGCAAGGCGTATGCAGTTTTATAACGCGTTGTTTTCTGTTGAAAATAAAAAGGTTACAAGATTGTGTGACGACAGAGCAATTTCCATTGACGATTTAAAAAAGGAATTAGCCTGCTATGAAAGGGTTGTTTTAGCAGGTGACGGAGCAGAGCTGTGCTACAATAATATAGCTCTTGAAAATGTTGTTTTAGCCGATGAGGAGCAAAGGTATCAAAACGGTATCGGCGTTTCAAAGGCGGCGGAAAATAAAGAAAAAATTTCAGCATCGCAGTTAATGCCTGTGTATTTAAGACCAAGCCAGGCGGAGCGTGAGCTGAAGCTAAAAAAGGAGAATAAGTAATATGATTGCTATCGGTAGCGACCATGCAGGCTTTCCTCTTAAAGAAGAAATCCGTGCATATCTTGATGAAAAGGGAATTGATTATATTGATGTAGGCTGCTATTCGCCGGAGCGCTTTGACTATGCAATCAGCGCACAAAAGGCTTGCGACAAGGTGGTTGCAGGCGAGTGTCGCTTTGCAATTCTTTGCTGCGGAACAGGCGTTGGAATTTCTATGGCGGCAAACAAGGTTAAGGGTATCCGCGCTTGCTGCTGCTCCGATTATTTCAGCGCGAAATACACAAGAGCTCATAACGACGCAAATGTGCTTTGTATGGGCGCAAGAGTTATAGGCGCAGGCTTGGCTGAAGAAATGGTAGATGTTTTCCTTAACACAGAGTTTGAGGGCGGCAGACACCAAACAAGAATTGATCAGATTATGGCTATTGAAGCAGGGGAAAAGCTTTACTGAAATTTAATGCAGTAAATAAAAAGAGAACCGATGTGCAGCTTGTTACTGCATATCGGTTCTTTTGTATGTTTTTTTTATGACCACTTAAGCGCTTTTATTGAAAAGCCTAATGATGTATCAAGCTTATTTTTTTGTACTATTGCCGCCACCTTGTTTTTGCCTGCGGCATTTGATACCTTGCCTGTAATCTTGTAGTAGCCGTTTCCCAAGGCCTCAATCCTTGAAATTGAAACCTCCTGCTTTTTTGCGGTAAAGCCTGTAATTTCAAAGGTGTCGTCCTTGCTTATGTACTTAATGGGAGCGCCTGACTCCTCTGAATATTTGTTGCACTGTGTTTTAAAATTAACAACCGTCTGTCCGTAATACTTAAATAGATTAAGTACAACGGGGCTTGAAGGATAAATTGTTTTTGTACCGCCGTCACGCTCTGCCATCCATACTGCCGTGTGTGTGGCAATTGAAAGCGGCACACCGTCTGAATTTTCGTAGCTTGCGGTGTAAAGATAGGGAACCTCAAGCATGGATTTCAGTATCATTTGATCTTTTTGAGAAAAGCTTACTTCCTTGCCGCTTGCATCTGTTTTCGGAACCGCACCCTTTTCAAGCTTTGTTGTTTCGTCTTCGTTGGTGGTTTCGACATCCTTTTTTGTTGTGCCTGTTGGCTTGGGAGCAGTAGTCGTTGTAAGTCCTGCCGTTGTTGTTTTTTTATTTGATTTTTTTGTTGTGGTTTCTTTTTCAGTGGTGGTTTGCGTTACCTTCATGGTAACAGCCTTGCCGTTTTTATCCGTAACTGCTTCACCGTTTGGATTTAAAACCTCGGCGTAGGTTTTACCTTTTTTGTCTTTTTTGTAAACTACCGCAACCTCGGTTGTAACAGTATTTCCGTCCTTATCGGTAACCTTTTTGCCGTTTTCATCGGTAACATCCGTAACCTCAAAGCCGTATTCATCCGCATTTTCCTCAAGACCCGAAACCGTTGTGCCGCCTTCGTCATCCTTTTCCTTGTTTTTGCAGGAAACAAAAATACACGAAATCAGCACTAAAATTGCCAACAGCAAAACCATAAACTTTTTCAATTATAATACACCTCGTATTTATAAGCTTATAAACAATCTAAACAAATTATATATATTTTTCAGTAAAATGTAAATAGTAATCATAAAAAATGAACAAATAATTAACTCCGAGTTCACAGTATTTACATATTTAGCTTTGAGTGATATTCTAAATACGGTGATTAAAAATGAAAAAATCCCTTCAAATTGCATTTTCATCAATGGTTACGGCACTTTCGGTTGTGCTTATGTTTTTAGGCGGAGTATTTACGGTGCTTACATATATAATGCCTATGATTTCCGGCGTTATGATGTCCTTGGTAAAAAAGACCTTTGGCACCTCTCTCGCTTGGGTAACATATATTGCTACTGCGTTGCTTTCCGTTTTTCTTGTTCCTAACAGGGAATGTATGATTATGTTTGTTGCCTTTTTCGGATTTTATCCCATAATTAAATCGGGACTTGATAAAATTAAGGTTAAGCCTTTATGCTTCGTTCTTAAGCTGCTGATTTTTAATGCACTTATGTCTGCTTCTCAGGCGGCATTGTTTTATATCTTCCAAATTCCTTTTACCGATGAAGAAACAACTACGGTATTTATAATTCTCTTTGCAGTGCTTCTTAATCTAATGTTTATCGTTTATGATAAATTTCTTGAAAAGCTTCTTATCCTTTATGAAAGGAAGTTTGAAAAAAGAATAAAAAAACTGTTTAAGTAAAAAAAATAAGCGTTTCGTTTTTTCGAAACGCTTATTTTTTTATTAGTCACTAAGCCTGTTAACCATCATTCTTGCGGCTTTGTATATATCTCCGCAGCCGAGAGTAATTACAATGTCGCCCTCAGCGGCGTTTTCCGTAACATAGTCGCAAATCTCTTCGAATGTGTCAAGCTGAACGGAGTCGGGCACGAGCTGAGCAAGGTCTGCCGCCTTAATTCCCGTTTTATTTATTTCACGGCTACCCATAATAGCAGATATTACACACTTGTCGGCAAGCTTTAAAACATCTGCAAATTCGTTTAAAAACTTTTCTGTTCTGGTAAATGTAAACGGTTGATGAACCGCCCAAACTCTTTTATATCCCATTTTCTTTGCGGCTTCAAGTGTAACCCTTATTTCAGCAGGGTGATGAGCGTAGTCGTCTGCAAAGGTTATTCCCTTATATGTGCCTAAAAGCTCAAAGCGTCTTGCGGCACCGCGGAAATTTTTTAAGCCCCTGCATACTGCATCTATATCTGCACCGCTTTCAACAGCCGCGGCAACGGCACAAAGAGAATTAATAATGTTATGCTCACCGGGAACGGAAAGCTCAATTTTAGCAATAAACTCTCCGTTTCTGTATGCGTCGTAGCTTGAACAAAAGCCGCCGGGCACATTAATATTTTCAGCCACCCATTCGTTTGATTTGCTCTTTCCGACTGAAATAAGCTTTTTGCCTGTTATGCCCTTTAGCGCGTCAACAGTGTTTTTATCGTCACCGTTGTAGATAATTGTTTTTGTAGTGTTATCTGCAAATTTTCTAAAGGATTTTTTGATGTTTTCAAGATTTTTGAAAAAGTCAAGATGGTCCTCGTCAATGTTAAGAATAACTGCCGTGTCGGCGTTCATCTTTAAAAATGTGTTGTTAAACTCACAGCTTTCACAAACGAAGTTTTCACTTTTACCGTATCTGCCGTATGCGTCAATTGCAGGAAGCTTTCCTCCTATAACTGCGCTGGGGTCAAGTCCTGCTTCAAGCAATATTTGCGTAATCATAGATGAGGTGGTAGTTTTGCCGTGTGTACCGCAAACGCCTATGCAGTTAGAAAATATTCTGCTGATGGCACCGAGAATATCTGCCCTTTCGAAGCAGGGAAAATTCTCCTTTGCGTACTCAAGCTCCTCGTTACCCTCAAGTATTGCATTTGTGTAAATTACAAGCTCGGTATCATTTGAAATATTTTCTTTTTTCTGACCGAGAAATACCTTGGCACCTTCTCGTTCAATTCGTCTAAAGGTTTCGGTGTCGTTGTTGTCGGAGCCTGTTACGGTGTAGCCAAGAGAAATAAGTATTTCTGCAATAGGGCACATACCTGCTCCGCCGATTCCTATAAAGTGTATTTTGTTTACCTCTTTAAGAAGTTTATCTATATTCAAAAGAATTCCTCCCGTATGCTGTTTTTCATCTTTGTATTATACTACTATTTTTTGAAAAAATAAACACTTATTACATATTAACTAATATTTTTTTCCGTCATAGTATATAAAAAGAGCATGGAGGTGCCGTTTAATGAGAACATTTTCCGTTCCGTTTAAAGAGGATAACAGAATGATTTACGCACAGGAGTATCTTGAAGATAAAGGCTTTGTAATTACACAGGATACGGAAAACGCCGATTTTGTTTTACTGCCCATTCCTGCAAAAAAATATATGTTTGAAGGTCTTGAGGATAAAATTGTATTTTACGGAGCAGGGAATTTTGACGGTATAGACTATAATAAAAACCCTTCCTTTCTGCTTTCAAACGCGTATCTTACTGCTGAGGGTGCAGTTGCTTTATGTGAGGAAAGCAGTGACAGGGCAGTATTCGGCAGTAATGTACTGATTACGGGATACGGCAGAATTGCAAAGGCTTTGCACAGAAATCTGCAGGCAATGGGCGCAAGAGTTACCGTTTGCTCACGAAGTCTCCAAAGCAAAATCGAGGCAGAATATAACGGCGCAAGGCATATTGAATTTGAAGAGCTTAAAAAGCCGTCAGACAGCGATTTTATTTTTAATACCGTTCCGCATATAGTATTTACCGATAAAGAGCTTTCGGCGCTTAAAAAGGATGCCTTGCTTTTTGACCTTGCTTCATTTCCCGGCGGAGTAGATACTCTTGCGGCAGACGCAAAAAAAATAAAGCTTATAAACGGCAGAGCCTTGCCGTCAAGATATTCGCAAAAAACTGCAGGCTATCTTATCGGCAAAGCGGTTTATGAAATAATAAGGGAGGACTTATCTTGAATATAGGTTATTGCCTAACAGGCTCCTTTTGTACCTTTGATAAATCTATTAAAGCAGTAGAGGAGCTGGTTAAAGCAGGACATAATGTTACGCCTATTATGAGTGAAAATGCTTACGGCATTGATACTCGCTTCGGCAGGGCGGAGGATATTCAAAACAGACTTATTGAAATTTCGGGAAACAGTATAATTCATACAATAGAGCAGGCGGAGCCGATTGGTCCACTAAAAATGTTTGATGTTCTTGCGATCGTTCCCTGTACCGGAAATACACTTGCAAAGCTTGCGGCGGGAATTACAGATACTACTGTAACTATGGCAACAAAAAGCCATCTGCGAAATAATCGTCCTGTTGTAATCGGTGTTTCAACTAACGACGCTTTGGGGGCGGCGGCAAAAAATATCGGCGCACTGCTTAACTATAAAAACTACTATTTTATACCATTTGGAATGGATAATTACCGCCTTAAGCCTAAATCAATGGTGTGCGATTTTTCAAAGGTAGAGGAAACAATTACCAAGGCATATTACGGCGAAGAGATAGCAAAAAAAATATTTTGACTTTTTATTAAATATATTGACAATTAGTCTGTATTTATATATATTTAATCTATGACATTTACCGGTCTTGGCAAATGTTAAATCGGGTTAAAATGAGGATGTGGAAATTGAAAAAGATAATCGACCTTAAGAACATTACCGTTAAATACGGTGATAATGTTGTGCTTGACAATTTGAATTTGTATATTAACAAAAAAGAGTTTATAACGCTGCTTGGACCTTCGGGCTGTGGTAAAACCACAACGCTTCGCTGTATCGCAGGCTTTATTGAGCCGGACGAGGGCGAAATAATATTTGAGGGTAAGAAAATAAATGATGTTCCTCCGCATAAACGAAAGGTGAACACCATTTTTCAGCGTTATGCTCTTTTTTCTCATTTAAATGTATATGAAAATATTGCCTTCGGCCCTCAGCTTCAAAAGAAGCCAAAGGAGGAAATCCGTAAAACCGTTGCCGAAATGCTTGAGCTTGTTAACCTTAAGGGCTTTGAAAAGCGCAGCATTGACTCTCTTTCAGGCGGTCAGCAGCAGCGTGTTGCCATAGCAAGAGCTTTAGCAAATAATCCCCATGTGCTTTTGCTGGACGAGCCTCTCGGCGCCCTTGATTTAAAGCTTCGCAAGGATATGCAAACAGAGCTTAAGGCTATCCAAAAAATACTTGGAATAAACTTTATTTATGTTACACACGATCAAGAGGAGGCTCTCTCTATGTCGGATACCGTGGTTGTAATGGATAAGGGTAAAATTCAGCAAATCGGTTCTCCTGAGGACATATATAATGAGCCTGTTAACGCCTTTGTTGCAGACTTTATCGGCGAGTCAAATATTGTTGACGCCGTTATGCTTAAGGATTATCTTGTGTCCTTCGGCGGCGTTACCTTCGAATGTCTTGACAGCGGCTTCGGCGAAAACGCATTTGTTGAAGCGGTAGTCAGACCGGAGGATATTCAAATTACACAGCCGGGAGCAAAATCCTCTCTTACAGGTACGATAACAAGCGTAACCTTTAAGGGCGTGCATTTTGAAATTCTTGTTGATGTAGGCGGCTTTATTTGGATGATACAAACAACACAGCATCATAAGGTCGGTGAAAAAATCGGTATGTATATTGAACCCGACGCAATTCACATTATGAACAGAAGCGAATACAGCGGCGAGTTTGGCGACTATTCCTATTTTTCCGATGAAATGGAACATATTTCCGACGCCTCTTATAATTGGGAGGACGAAAATGAAGACTAAGTTAACAAAGCTTCTTGATAAGCCTTACCTTGTTTGGTCTGTGCTTTTCATTGTCGTTCCTCTTATTATGGTAGCTTATTACAGCTTTACAGACAGAAGCGGAAATTTTTCTCTTACAGCTATTTCCCAAATACCGTCATATATTCCTACCATTCTTCTTTCGGTGCTCTACGGTCTTGCTGCAACGGTAATATGCCTTGTTATCGGTTATCCCTTTGCATATATCTTTTCAAAATTTACGCTTAACCGTCAGCGTACTATTATGCTTCTTGTTATGCTTCCTATGTGGATGAATTTCTTAATAAGGACTTATAGCTGGATGACTATTCTCGGTGATACCGGAATTATAAATACAGTTCTTACCTCCTTGGGCTTAGAGCCTGTAAAGCTTCTTAATACCGGCGGGGCGGTAATTCTCGGAATGGTATATAATTTTCTGCCGTATATGATTTTGCCTATTTATTCTGTTATTTCCAAAATGGACAACTCGCTTATTGAAGCGGCTCAGGATTTAGGCTCAAGCAGATTTCAGGTTATGAAAAGGGTAGTGCTTCCGCTTTCCGTCCCCGGAATATTAAGCGGAGTAACAATGGTTTTTGTACCATGTGTTTCAACCTTCTATATTACTCAAAAGCTTGGTGGCGGTCAGATTGTTCTTATCGGTGATGTTATTGAAACGCAGTTTCAAAGTGCAAATAACTACAATCTCGGCGCGGCGCTGTCCTTTGTACTGATGATTTTAATCCTTATATGCCTTGGTGTTATGAATTATTTCGGTGCAGACGATGATAACGGCGGAGGTGTTGTAATATGAAAAAGAAAACATCACTTCTCTCAAAGCTTTATATCGTTCTTGTGTTTCTGTTTCTGTACGCTCCCATTGCGGTTATGATGCTGTTTTCATTCAATGCAACAACAAGCACATATACCTTCGGTGGCTTTTCACTTTATTGGTATAAGGTAATGTTCAACGACGCCGCCGCTATGAGCTCTCTCAAAAAAACAATAATTCTTGCTCTTTGTACCACGGTTGTTTCTGCGGTACTTGGGGTTCTTGCGGCAGTCGGTCTTTTTAACTCAAAGCATAAGCTATATAAAAGGTCTATGATGACTGTTACAAATATTCCTATGATGAATCCGGAAATTGTAACAGGTATCGCAATGATGCTTCTGTTTGTTTTTGCAGGCTCACTTGTAAATAAAAGTGATGTGCTTGGCTTTTGGACGCTTCTTATTGCCCATGTAACATTTGCCTTGCCATATGTAATATTAAATGTTTTGCCAAAGCTTAGG
>CALYNN010000023.1 GCA_945221685.1 uncultured Clostridia bacterium
GCCTGAACAAGCACCTGAATTGTAACATCGTCGGGAAAAAATCCGCCGTATATAAGCGTACGCAGAATTTCATATTCTGTTTCGCTGGCGGAGGGGAAGCCTACCTCAATTTCCTTAACACCAATGTTAACAAGCGTTGAAAAAAGCTCAAGCTTCTCCTGCAGGTTCATTGGGTCAACCAATGCCTGATTGCCGTCGCGCAGGTCAACGGAGCACCAAATCGGCGCTTTAGTAATAGTTTTGTCCGGCCAGGTGCGGTCGGGAATGTTTATCGGCTTGAAGCCGACATATTTTTCGTAACCCTTATTCATAAAAATTTCTCCTTTCGTTTTTGCACAGGAGCAAAAAAATAAGCCCCTACACACATAGTATAGGGGCGTAGTATTTACGCGGTACCACCCTATTTCAGCGGCTCAGCCGCCCTTTAGCATCAATCAATGCCTTTGCCGTTAACGAGGCAAACCGTCTGTTCCTATTAATTTCTATTCAAAACAGAAACTCCGCAGAGAGCTATACATTAATCACACAGTATCGGCTTGCACCTAACGCCGACTCTCTGAAACTGAAATGAAAAATCTTTTTCTGCTTCACAGTTTTTATTTGGGTACTATCAATTTGTAATGCTATTATAGCAAATTAAAACAATTTGTCAAGTGCTAAAATTACAACAGCGAATATCCGTAGCCGTTTGATATAGCGTCAACCTTTTCTCCGGCACGGCAGTGAGGACATTCATGGGGAGTATAAGCCTCGTAGGCAGGCAAATCCTCTTTGTTGAAAACAGTGTTAACCTCTACTCCGTTAATATTGTCAATAGCCGAAAAAATAGAAGTAATGCCAACAACATTTCCGCCGTAGTATGTAACACTTTCCATAGCTCTTTCAATGGTCTTGCCGCTGGTAATGCAGGAAATCAGCAAAATAACCCTTCTGCCTGTAATAAGCTTTCTTAAGTTGTCACGGAAAATAATGTTTCCCTGTGCGTCGTATTCGGGACCTAAAACATATACGGTGTTGTTGGGATTGGGATTAAGCATATTAGGCCTTGAAAGCTCGTGAGCCAAATATGCACCTAATGCCTGAGTTTCATAAAGGCACAGCACCGTGTCAACCTCAATGCTTCTTTCGGCGTAATACCTTGCCATAAGCATTGCGGTATCAACCGAAACATCGTGGTTATGCTTAATATCCGATGTGCCAACATAATAATTCATATGCGACGATGCCGTAACAAAATGACCGGGCATTGCGTGAATAAATACACGGTCGTCGCTTTTTGATACGATTGTGTAAATAGGCTTTTCCATATAATCGCTTCCTCTCTGTAATATTAATTTTACATTATATATTGCGTTTTTTCAACAAAGCAAGCCGTAAAATTTTCGTTAAAATATTTGTGAATATTAAACAAAAGAATTTTTTCTCGTTTCAGCACTGCTCAACATTTAGTTTTAAAAATAGAAGCAAGCACAATAATTTGTGTCAATATTTACCCGTCAAATTTTATAAAATATTTTATTGCATTTTTCCTTGACAACAGCCTAAGACTTTAGTATAATACTGCTTGCTGTAAAGATTAATTACTTTACACCTACTAAATCTGACGGAGGCGTGTCTGCTGTGGCAAAGAATCTTGAAATTCCATTTCTGCTTGATTTTTACGGCGAAATGCTGACTAAAAAGCAGCACGACTTTCTTGTTTATTATTATGAGGAAGACCTTTCTCTTTCCGAAATAGCGGAAAATGAGGGCATTACCCGTCAGGGCGTCCGCGACTCTATTAAAAGAGCGGAGTCACAGCTTTTTGATATGGAAAACAGACTCGGCCTTGCAAAGCGCTTTAACGAGCTTAAGAAGGGTGCAGACGAAATAATAAAATGTGCAGAGGCTATAAACGAATATAACCTTAACCATTCACTGTCGCGGGAGATAAACGAAAATATTGCCCGTATTAAATCACTTGCCGTCTTTCTCAAAGAGGGCTGATAGGAGTTGATTTTTTGGCATTTGAGGGCTTAAGCGAAAGGCTTGAAAATTCCTTTAAAAAGCTGCGTGCCAAGGGTAAGCTGACCGAAGCAGATGTTAAAGAAGCAATGCGCGAGGTCAGACTTGCGCTTCTTGAAGCAGATGTTAACTATAAAGTATCAAAAGAATTTACCGCCAAGGTAACCGAAAGAGCAATCGGCGCCGATGTTATGGAGTCCTTAACTCCGGGACAGATGGTAATAAAGATTGTAAACGAGGAGCTTACAGAGCTTATGGGCGGCAACGAGGCAAGGCTTGCCATTGCCAACCACCCTCCGACAATCGTAATGATGTGCGGTCTTCAGGGAAGCGGTAAAACAACACATTCGGCAAAGCTTGCACTAAAGCTGAAAAAAGAGGGGCACAGACCCTTGCTTGTTGCCTGCGACATTTATCGTCCTGCGGCTATCAAGCAGCTTCAGGTGGTAGGTGAGCAGGTTGGCGTTCCCGTTTTTGAAATGGGCACCGAAAACCCTGTTACAATAGCCGCCGAGGCAATTAAATATGCAAAGGACCACGGCAACGACTATGTTTTCCTTGATACTGCCGGCAGACTTCATATAGACGAGCAGTTAATGGAGGAGCTTACCAATATTCGTTCCACCGTTCATCCCCACGAAATATTGCTCGTAATTGACGCAATGACCGGTCAGGACGCTGTTAATGTTGCAAAAAGCTTTAATGAAGCCTTAGGTATCGACGGCGTAATTCTTACAAAGCTTGACGGCGATACAAGAGGCGGTGCGGCGCTTTCCGTAAGGGCAGTAACAGGCAAGCCCATAAAATTTGTAGGTACGGGCGAAAAGCTCGATAATCTCGAAACCTTTCACCCCTCCCGTATGGCCTCCCGTATTCTCGGTATGGGCGATGTGCTTTCATTTATCGAAAGAGCAGAGCAGAGCATAGACGAGAAAAAGGCTCTTGAGCTTGAAAAGAAGCTTGCAAAAAATAAATTCGACCTTAACGATTTGCTTGACCAGTTTGACCAAATTGAAAAAATGGGCAGTCTTAAGGATACAATAAAAATGATTCCGGGCATCGGCGGAAAAATAAAGGATGAGGATATTGACGAAAACGCTTTCTCGCGCTTTAGGGCAATTATCTATTCGATGACTCCGCAGGAAAGAACAAGGCCCGAAATTATCAATCCCTCCCGCAAGCGCAGAATTGCCGCAGGCTGCGGAATGAAGGTTGAGGATGTAAACAAATTGCTGGCGCAGTTTAAGAATATGCAGAAAATGATGAAGCAGTTCGGCGGAAAAAGCGGCGGCAAAATGAGTAAAAAAATGCGCAGAATGATGAAAGCCAATCCCGAAATGGCAGAAAAAATGATGGGCAAAACAGGCGGCTCAAATCCCTTTGGATTTTAATTTGTATTCACCCAAGCTTATTTTGGTTTGAATAAATATATTATTTTATTAATACATTTTTGGAGGTATTTAAAATGGCAGTAAAAATCAGACTTCGCCGTATGGGCGCAAAGAAGGCACCTTTCTACCGTGTAGTAGTAGCAGATTCAAGGTATCCCCGTGACGGTCGCTTCATCGAAGAAATCGGCACATACAATACAATGGTAGATCCTGCTGAAATCAAGATTGATGCAGAAAAGGCAAAGAAGTGGATAGCAAACGGCGCACAGCCAACAGACACTGTTAAGAGCATCCTTAAAAAAGAAGGCATCCTTTAATTTTTGATTTTTAATACAAAGCTTAACAGGAGGTGTTTTCTTTGAAGGATTTGTTAATTTCCATAACAAAGGGCTTGGTAGAAAAGCCTGACGAGGTTTCTGTTGATGTTAGCGAACCTAACGAAGAGGGCGTAACTGTTTATCATCTTCATGTTTCGGAAGACGATATGGGCAGAGTTATCGGAAAGCAGGGCAGAATTGCCAAGGCTATCCGCGTTGTTATGCGCGCAGCCGCAACAAGAAACGATGCTAAAATCTATGTTGAAATTGACTGATAATTTTTAACTGAAAAGCAAGGCGTTACTTACAGCAAGTAACGCCGTTTTTTTTGCTATTGCCAAATCAAAGGAAAAACTATATAATATTTGTGGTGATTTTATGAAGCAGTATTTAGAGGTTGGAAAAATTAATAATACCCACGGCATCAAGGGTGAGCTTAAAATGCTTATGTGGTGCGACGGCGTTGACTATTTAAAGCAGCTTGACACTCTGTATTTTGACGAAAGCGGAAAAAAGCCTGTAAGGCTGCTGTCGGTGCGTCAGCAAAAGAATCAGGCGGTGCTGAAGCTTGAGGGAGTTGATTCAATAGAAAAGGCAGAGCAGCTAAAGGGCAGGGTGCTTTATTGCAACCGCGATGACGCTGTAATTGACGGGGACGCAAATTATATAGCCGACCTAATCGGCTGCTATGTTGTTGATATTGATACCGAGGAGGAGTACGGCAAAATCGTTGATGTTGTTAATTACGGCTCCTGCGATATTTACGATACCGAGCAAAACGGAAAACACACTCTTATTCCCGCCACTGCCGATATTGTTAAGGAAATCAACACCGAATATAAGGTTGTAAAAATTAAAGCAATGAAAGGTCTTTTTGATGAGAATTGATATAATGACGCTTTTTCCCGATATGTGCAATTCGGTTTTAGGAGAGTCTATTATCGGCAGAGCAAGGGAAGCAGGCAAGGTAGAAATAAACTGCATTGATATTCGAAGCTATACCCTTGATAAGCACAGACGGGTTGACGATAAGCCCTACGGCGGAGGTATGGGTATGATTATGGCGCCCCAGCCGATTTACGATTGCTTTCAGTCGCTGTGTGAGGAAATAGGCAAAAAGCCTCATTTGATATACCTTACCCCTCAGGGCAAAACGCTTACGCAGGAAAAGGTAAAGGAGCTTGCAGGGCTTGATAATATTGTGCTTATATGCGGTCACTACGAGGGAATAGACGAGCGAGTAATTGAGGAATTGGAGCCTGAAGAAATATCAGTGGGCGATTATGTGCTTACCGGCGGCGAGCTTCCTGCACTCATTGTTGCCGACGCTGTTTCCCGTATGCAGCCGGGAGTGTTAAGCGATGATGAGTGCTTTGAGGAGGAGAGCCATTTTAACTCTCTGTTGGAATATCCTCAATATACTCATCCAAGTGAGTGGAACGGCAGAAGGGTTCCGGAAATATTGCTTTCGGGTCATCATGCAAAAATAGAAGAATGGCGCCGCCAACGCTCCCTTGAGCGCACGCTTAACCGCAGACCCGATATGCTTGAAAAGGCTCAGCTTAGCAATAAAGACATACAGTTCCTGTCGAATATAAAAAAAGATTAAAAATTTATGTGAAAATTGCACAAATCCAAGCCGTTTATTTTGTTTGCGATTAACAAGTCAAACGAACTTGATAATAATTAGTTGACCGATTTAATTTTAGTGATATAATATGTAAGGAAGAAATAAAAAAATGAAATATACACAATATATCGTATTTTAAGGAATGTGAGGTTTTTGTTATGTTCGTTAAAGATGTTAAGGTAGAAAATCAGGTTGGATTGCATGCTCGTCCCGCTACTTTCTTTATCCAGAAGGCAAACGAGTTTAAGTCTTCAATTTGGGTTGAAAAGGAAGAAAGAAGAGTAAATGCAAAGAGCCTTTTGGGCGTGCTTTCTTTGGGCATTATGGGCGGAACAGATATTAGAATTATTGCAGATGGAGCAGATGAAGAGGATGCAGTAAACGGTCTTGTTTCTCTTGTTAAGTCAGGCTTTACCGAGTAATAAGCCCCATATCACTTAATAGATATTGCTTAAGCAGACAGCATTTCGCCGTCTGCTTTTTTTACTTGATTGTTTTTGCTTATAAAATCTGCGTTCTTGTGCCGATAATGATTTTATGTTATCATATTAAAAAAACTTGAAGGGAGGAATTGCCGTGACTGAAAAGGAGCTGCGCAAAAAGGCAATGACTTTGCCGTTACAGCCGGGCGTTTATATAATGAAAAATAAAGATAAAAGGATTATTTATATCGGCAAGGCAAAGAAGCTGAAAAACCGTGTGTCCTCCTATTTTGGCAGTCATTCCAACCACTCCCTAAAGGTTATAAGAATGGTCGAAAATGTATGTGATTTTGATTACATTCTTTGCGACAGTGAGTTTGAAGCGTTAGTGCTTGAATGTTCTCTCATAAAACAGCATCAGCCAAAGTATAATATTCTGCTTAAAGACGATAAGGGATATAACTATATTAAAATAACGAAAGAGGAATTCCCGAAAATCAAAGAATGTAAACAGCTTGCCGACGACGGTGCAACATATATAGGACCATACACCTCTAACTTTTCCGTAAAGCAGGCGGTAGAGGAAACGCTGAAGATTTTTAAGCTGCCGAGATGTAACAAAAGCTTTCCCAGGGATTACGGAAAAAGCAGACCGTGCCTAAACGGATTTATGGGAATTTGCTCTGCACCCTGTGCCGCAAGAATTACAAAAGAGGAATATGTAAAAAATATAAACGACGCCGTTTCTTTCCTTAAAGGCGGCAGTGTTAAGGCAGTTCGCCAAATGCAGCAGGAAATGGAAAGCCTTGCCGAAAATCTTCAGTTTGAAGAAGCGGCAAAGCTTCGCGACAGAATAAAGGCAATAAAAAATTTAGAGGAAAAGCAAAAGGTGGTATCAATAAATGTACCGGAGGAGGATGTTTTTGCGCTTGTAAATTCAAACAAAAAGGCATGCTTCGAGGTTATCCGCTTTGAAAACGGAAGGCTTACCGATACTGAATTTTGGCTTATTGATGCAGTGGATAGCTTACCTCAGGCAAGATTTGAGCTTATAGAGAGATACTATTCAATGCGAAGCAGAATTCCTGCAAGAATTGCAGTTGACGGCGAAATTGAGGACGAATCTTTACTTCACGATTTTCTTGAAAGTCAAAGAGGTAAGAAACTTGAATTTATCCATCCGCAAAAGGGCGAGCATTTGTCTATCGTTAATATGTGCGTAAAAAATGCAAGCGAGCATTTGGCTCAGCAGCAGGGCAGATTGGGCAGAGAGCTTGCCGCGTTAGAGGAGCTTAAAGGCCTGTTAGGCCTTGAAAAAATACCGGAGTATATCGAGTCCTACGATATTTCTCATACAAACGGTGCAGATAATGTCGCAGGTATGGTTGTTTTTCATAATGGAAGACCTATGAAAAAAGCCTATAAAAAGTTTGCCGTAAAAGGCTTTGAGGGGCAAAATGATGTAGGCTCTATGCAGGAGGTGCTTACAAGAAGATTTAATCATTATTATAATGACGATGATGAAAGCACCTTCAAAATATTACCTGACCTGATTTTGCTTGACGGCGGTGAGCCGCAGGTTAATGCCGTGCTTCCCGTAATAAAGACAATGGAGCTTACTGTTCCCGTTTTCGGTATGGTTAAGGACAGCAAGCATAAAACAAGGGCAATAGCCTTAAGCGGAGGAGAGATAGAAATTAATTCTCACCGTCAGGCGTTTACTCTCGTTTCCACCATTCAGGAGGAGGTGCACCGCTTCGCCGTAAGCTATCACCATAATAAGCATAAAAAAAGCACCCTTTCAACATCGCTTACAAAAATTGAGGGAATAGGCGAAAAAAAGGCAAGGCTGCTGCTTAAGCATTTTAAAACCATTGCCGCAATTAAAAATGCACAGATAAGCGAGCTGGCGGCAGTGGAGGGAATAAGCAGTAAAAACGCAGAGGATATTTATAACTTTTATCATAAATTGTAAATTTTAAGTTTTGTTACTTGACTATTAAATGCGTAATTTGTATAATGTAGGGTGCAGAAGTAAAGACAGTCTGCTTAAGAGGTAATTTCAATGATGCGTGTTATAACAGGCACCGCAAGGGGCAGAAGGCTTGAAACTCTGCCGGGCGAGGATGTCACAAGGCCCACAACCGAATCTGTTAAGGAAGCTCTGTTTTCCATGCTTCAGTTTGAGCTTGAGGATAAAAAAATTCTCGACCTTTTTGCCGGCTCCGGTCAGTTGGGAATTGAGGCTTTGTCAAGGGGTGCAGAGCATTGCACCTTTGTTGAAAGCAACAGGCAGGCGTTAAGGGTTACCGAAGCCAATGTTTCTCACTGCGGCTTTTCGGATAAGGCTCGGTTGGTTTTCTCCGATGCCGAAGCGTTTTTAATGAGAAAGGATAATTTTGATATTGCCTTTCTTGACCCGCCTTATAACAAAGGCTTAATGGAAAAATGTCTTATGCTTTTGCTTCCCATGATGTCTGCAAAGGGCGTTGTAGCCTGCGAAACCTCTGCAAATGAGGAGCTGCCTGAAAATATATGCTCGTGGCATATTGACCGCTGCAGAAGATACGGAAAAACCAAGCTGACTTTATACAGGAGGGATGAATAGATGAAAACTGCCGTTTGTCCCGGAAGCTTTGCCCCTGTAACCCTCGGCCATTTAGATGTTATAGAGCGTACCGCAGAGCTGTTTGATAAGGTGATTGTTCTTGTTATGAACAACAGCTCCAAGCATTGTATGTTTACCGTTGAGGAAAGAATTTCAATGCTGAAAAAGTGCATTAAGCTCAATAATGTTGAGGTGGATACCTACAACGGCTTGCTGGTGGACTATGCCGAACAGAATAACGCCACCGCTATTGTTAAGGGACTTCGCGCCGTGTCCGATTTTGATTACGAATTTCAGCAGGCGCTTATAAATAAAAGTCTGTGCCCGAAGATTGAAACGGTTTTTCTTCCTGCCAAGGGAGATAATATGTTTCTGTCTTCAAGTATGGTGAAGGAGGTCTGCCGCCTTAACGGAGATATTTCACCTTATGTTCCCAAAGCGATTGTAAACGACATTAATTTAAGATGTAAAGGAGATTGATATTATGACTAATACAGATATTTTACTTGAAGATTTGGAAGATGTTCTTGACGACGCCACCAAAATCCCTATGAGCAAAAAATGGGCTGTGGATATTGATAAAATTAAGACTATTATTGAAGATATTCGTCTTAACACTCCCCAGGAAACAAAGCAGGCAAAGGCTATTGTTGACTCAAGAAACAGTATTATTGAGGAGGCAAATAAGCAGGCGGCTGATATTATTGCCAAGGCTCAGGCAGAGGCAAGAGAGCTTGTTGCAAGAGATAAGATTACTCAAACTGCACAGGCAGAGGCGGCAGAGATTATTGCAAAAGCAAAGGAACAGGGCGACAGCTATGTTGAGGACGCTCAAAACCACGCTGCCGAGGTTCTTTCAAATGCAACAAATCAGTCAAATGAGATTGTTACCAACGCTCAGGCTAAATCCCGTGAAATGCTTACGGCTGTAAATAATTATGCCGATGATACTCTCCTTGCAATTGATGATTCTCTTTACAAGGCTTTGCAGGATGTTCGCAGAATCCGTCAGGGTATTATGAACAGTCAAAACAAAAATCACCAGGGTTAATTGCTGATTTGAATTAAAGAATAATTAAAGCAGATGCGACTATCTAAAAAAACGCATCTGCTTTTTTCTTGCTTTAAAGCAATATTTTTTAATTTTCTATATCTTCGTTTGCTCGCTTTGCAACTATAAATTCGTGAACCTTGTCTGCAAGCTCACCGTGAATTTTAAATCTTGTAGAAAATACAATAAGCGAAATAACCATAAGCACGGGAGGAACTCCGAAGGCTATAATTCCGATAGCGGTTTTTGTTGATTCGTTTACAGTACCCGATGCGGTAATTTGGCTGTTGTAATTCATAAACTTTAATCCGCCGAAAAGAATTATTGTTTGAATGGTGTATGCAAGCTTTTGTAAAAATCCCTTCATAGAAAAGGTTATTGATTCGTTTCTTTCGTTGTTTTTGTATTCGCCGTAATCAACTATATCGGCAAGAAATACCGTTTGCGCCACAAACATTGAGCCTATTCCGATTGAAGCCAAAATGTAGCTTATATCCATTGCAATGGTGATTTTCAGCACAGGGCCGAAAATATACATAAGCACATATCCGGCTATTGCAAGAATAAGTGAAAACTGATATATGCTGCGCTTGTTCATAAACTTCGACATAATCGGTATTACAAGAAGACCTAATACAGAGCCTACGGCACCTATCATTGAAAACAGACTTTGGGCGGTTGGCTCGCCGAGAACATCGGTAAAGTAGTAAACCGCGGTGCCGCTTGTAAGATACCAGCCGGCATTTGAAATCATGGCAAACACGATGAAAACAACAAGCTGGTCGTTTTTGGCAATTACCTGAAACATTTTTTTAAACGAGAATTTTTCGTTGTTGTTATATACAACATGCCTTTCCTTTGTTGAAAGCACGCATATAGATGAAAATGCCACAAGAGCAATGGCGCAGATGCCTGCCCATCTTGAAAAGCCTGTGGCGGAATAGCCCTTGTCTGTTGTAATTCCCGAAGAAAGCATAGGCAGTATAACGGGAGTAAGAACGGTTATTATTCCCTGACCTAATCCGGAAAAGGTTCTTGCAACGGTTGCAACCAAATTCCTGTCGTCAGGATCGGTGGTAAAGCTTGGAACCATAGACCAATAGGGAATATCCGCCATGGTGTTTGTCATTCCCCATAAGATATACATTACCGCTATGTAAATGTATAGCTTTGTACCGCTCATTCCGAAGCTTGTAAAAAGCAGTGTAAGAACTGCGGCGTTAGATATTGCGCCGATAACAATCCAAGGTCTGTATTTGCCCATTCTTGTTTTTGTGTTATCAACAATGGTGCCCATCATAGGGTCGGTAATGCCGTCCCAAATTCTTGCGATAGGGGTAAGCAAAAGCAAAAAGCCCTCCTTTAACCCCAAAACGCTTGAAAGATAGTAGGACAGATATGAGTAAAAAAGTCCGTAGCTAAGGTCAAGACCTACCGCACCTACGCCGTAGCCCAGCTTTTCACGCCAAGTTGATTTGTAGCCGTCCATATTTATACCTCTTTTTCTATTATTATGTTGTTAGAATTATAACATAAATTTGAGTTGATAACAACAGATGATAGATTTTTTTATACTAAAAAGATTACAATTTGATTACATTTATAACAAATATGACATTTATTTATTTGCATATTTATTTGAGTAAAAGCACTTGACAACATAGCTCTCCCTAATTATAATGTAGGAGAAGGCAGAAAATCCTGTTAATTCCCAAGGATTTCACTAAAATCCCCTTTTTGTCAAAATAGGACTGCCAATACCCAAGGAATACATTATGAAAGGAGAGAGAGTATGAACCTGTTAATAGGTACTGCGGAAAACTATAAGCTGGATTCAAAGGGTCGTCTTTCGTTGCCTACAAAATGGCGCGAGCGCCTTGGCAAAGAGTTCTGCACAACTGTTGTTAAGGTTCACGGCTATAAGTGCCTTACTCTCTATCCTGAGGACAAGTTTGTTGCAATGTACGAGGCTATGCAGCAGGGCTCCGAAAATCTTAACTACGATACTATTGCGGAGTTTACCGATTTTGCCGAGGAAACAGTCCTTGACGCCCAAGGAAGATTTACCGTAAACCAACGCCAAAAGGCAGAGGTTGGAATGTCAAACGAAACCACTGTTCTGTTTAAAGGCAGGGGCGATTCTATTGAAATTTGGGATACCGAAATATTTAAGCAAATGCAGAAAAATAAAAACGGCGACGGTATCTTCGATTTAATGGACAGGCAAAAGGGCGGAGAATAATGGAATTTGTTCACAAAAGCGTCCTTTTTGACGAAGCCGTAAAGGCACTTGATTTAAACGAAAATAAAATTATTGTTGACGGAACCGCAGGCGGCGGAGGCCACTCTAAAGAAATTGCAAAAGCTGCAAAACGGCTGATAGCCGTTGACCGTGATCCCGACGCTGTTAAGGTGCTTAAAAGCCGCCTTGGTCAGTTTGATAATGTTACCGTTGTTCACGATAATTTTTCTAATATCAAAGCAATCCTTTCGTCGCTTAATATTGATAAAATTGACGGACTACTGCTTGATTTGGGCGTTAGCTCCTTTCAGCTTGACAATGGCGACAGAGGCTTTTCCTATCACCAAAACGCTCCCCTTGATATGCGTATGAGCAAGTCGGGATTAAGCGCCGCGGACGTGGTGAACACATATTCTCAAAATGAGCTTGCAGATATTATATACAGATATTCTGAAGAAAAATATTCCCGTTCTATAGCCGCCAATATCGTTAAGGCTCGGCAGGATAAGCCTATTGAAACAACCTTTGAGCTTGTGGATATAATAAAGGCATCAATGCCGCAAAAGGCAATGCGCGATTCCCACCCTGCCAGAAGAACCTTTCAGGCAATAAGAATTGAGGTAAACGCAGAGCTTGACGCACTTAAATCTGCTCTTGACGATGCCTTTGACTGCCTTAACCCCGGCGGAAGAATCGCGGTTATAACCTTCCATTCTTTAGAGGATAGAATTGTTAAAGAAAAATTTGCGCATTGGTGCAAGGGGTGCACCTGTCCTAAGGAATTTCCCGTGTGTGTATGCGGAAATAAGCCAAAAGGAAAGGCGTATAAGTCTGTTTCTCCGTCAGCGGCGGAGCTTGAGGAAAATCCGAGAGCGCGTTCTTCGCGGCTTAGGATTTTTGAAAAATATTAAATTAGAGGAATTTTAAAGAGAGGTGATACAGATGACTAATACCGGCGATTTCAGAAGATATTCGGTAGCCGGCGATGTAAATGTTGCCATAGATAAATATTTCAGTGCGTCCAGGTCGTCTGCCGCACCTGAATATGAGCCTGAGGACAAGCCGGATTACGGCATTAAGGTAAAAGGAATAGGCAGAAGAAAAAGTAAAAAGGAGCTTGTACGCGAGCAAAGAGAGGCTGCCGCCCGTGCCGCCGTTATTTTGGTTACGGCTGTTTTGGTTGTGGCAATGGTAGCCGGCGCCTTAAGCACAATGGCAAAAAAGCATGAGCTAACAAAGCAAATAGAAAGTGCGGAAAGAACCCTTTCAACCTCTCAAAGCGAATATGTGCGTATGAGCACAAAGCTGGACTCACTCGTTTCTATGAGCATGATAGACGAGTATGCCGTAAATAAGCTTGGTATGTGCAAGGTGTCAAACAGTCAAATAAGGTATATTGATGTTTCCCAATATAAAGAAGAAAGGGAAGCTGCTGCCGCGCGCCTGCTAAAAGAAAATAAGTAATATTATTTATATATTCAGCGTAAAATATTGAGAGTTAGTTTTCTAACTCTCTATAAGTTTATTAAATAAGTTAACAAATGCGAGCGTTTATTAACACGGAAAAGGAGGAAGAAACGGTTGTGAAAAAGTTTAAAATAAATTCGGCAAACAATTTATTTCAGCGTTCGGGTATTCTTTTGGCTGTAATTATCTTTCTCCTTTGCTCAAGCACTGCAAGAGTTTTTTATCTTCAAATGTTCAGAGGCGAGGAGCTTTCCCAAAAGGCACAGTCACAGCAAATGGTAGATACGGAAATAAAGGCTATGCGCGGAACAATCTATGACTGCGACGGAAATGTTCTTGCTCAATCAGCAACGGTATGGGATGTTTACATCGATCCGTATGCACTTATCCTCAGACCTGAGGACGGCGAGGAGCTGACTAAGGAAGAGCTTGAGGAGATGGAACTCAAAACAGAGAAAAGACGGCAGACAACCGTAAACGGTCTTGCGGAGATTTTAGAGCTTGACGACGAGCGTATGGCGGAAATAGAAAAAAAGACCTATGATGAAAACAGTCGCTATGTGCTTGTTGAAAAAAAGGTCGAAAACGATGTAAAAATTGAAATTTCCAAATTCGCTTCGGAAAACAATCTGAATTGCATCGGCTTTACTCAAAGCTCAAAAAGGTATTATCCCTATGGCTCCCTTGCCTCAAATGTGCTTGGCTTTACAGGCGCAGACGATCAGGGACTTTACGGCCTTGAGTATTATTACGATGATGAGCTTTCGGGCATCAACGGAAGAACGGTAACTGCAAAGGACGCATGGCTTAACGATATATCCGAGGATTACGAAACCTCGATTGAAGCAACTGACGGTAATTCTCTTGTGCTAACAATTAACCAAACAATTCAGTATCATCTCGAAAAGGGATTAAGCGAAACACTGAATGAATATCAGGCAGAGGGTGCCTACGGAGTTGTTATGAACTGCAAAACCGGCGCAGTGCTTGCAATGGCTTCGCTTCCTGATTACGACTGCAATAATCCGTCGAAAATCACTTATGACAAATACAAAAAAAGCCTGAAAAAGATAAAGGACGAAGAGGAAAAAGAGCAAACCGAGGATCAGTACAAAAGAAATCAGTGGAAAAATTTCACAATAGAGGATATTTATGAGCCCGGCTCTGTTTTTAAAACCTTTACAGCTTCCGCCGCCTTGGAGGAAAACGTTGTAAATTTGAACACAAAATATAACTGCACGGGCTCAATTCGCTTTGGCGACCA
>CALYNN010000024.1 GCA_945221685.1 uncultured Clostridia bacterium
CGAGATCTACACGAGTAAGATCGTCGGCAGAGTCAGATGTGTATAAGAGACAGGCTGAACACTTTTGCTTGCTATGCTTGTTGCTGAATATCTTATGTAGCCTGCCTTATCGCTTGAAACATTGCTGCTTTCCTCGTAGCCGATTTCAACGCTTGATACCGGAATATAAAGCACAAGTGAATTATAAGCGTCGTCAAGCTCTGCAATCATTGCGTTAACCTCTGCCTGAGTTGCCTTGCCATCGTTAATCATAGTCTGGGCTCTTGCAACAGCATCGGAAAGCACATCCAACGATTCCTGAGTATATGTATAACCGTCCTTAACCTGCTGAATAAGGTCGTAATACTCACCCTGCTTTGAGGCAAGCTCGCTGAAATCGGTTTGAATGGTGATTGTTATTGTATCCTTATATCCGCCGTCAAGGGTAACACCGGTAACAACCGCAGTTCCCTTATCAACAGGAGTGATATTACCGCTTGAATCAACTGTTACAACATCTGTGTTACTGCTGCTCCACATAATATCGGCGAATTCGGGTGAGCCTGAAATTGTGTAAGCAAGCGAGGTTGTTTCTGCGGTAGCGTACATAGTTTTGCTTGCCTCTGTAATATCAAAGGCGGTGCAAACCTTGTCGCTCATTGTTACATAAACAGTTCTTGTTGTTACTCTGTTGTAGTGGTCAACGATAGTAGCGGTAAGCTTTACCCAGCCGCCGACGGAATGCTTCGTTGGTGTAACCGTAATTGAGGTTTCGCTTACAGAGGTTTTTATATCGCTTGACTTGCTGTCAACATTCCAGCCGATTGACTTATACATTGCGTTTGACGGATAAGCCGCAGCAGTAAGAGTAATATCGTTATAATCGTTATAATTTGAGTATTTTGAGGAAAGGTTTACGGATACTGCGTCGGACGAATTAACAGTGCCCGAAGCAACCGAAGAAGCACTGCCTACCAGCGGACGCTTGTAGGTTGTGTAGGTTACGGCAACAGAGGAAGCAGTAACATAAGGATGAGCCACCGCGGCATTGTACGCATTTACCAAATCAGATGCGGCGGTGTCAATCATTGCCTGAGTATAGCTATTGTCGGTCATAGCTCTTTCGGCGGCTTCATATGCATCCTTAAATGCCATACCGTAATCGTACTCATAGTTGGTATAATCAACATCCTTATAATCATCAAGTGCCTGCTTAAGTGCAGTTCTGTCGCCATCGGTGGAAACGATACACTCTGCGCTGATACCGCCGTCGTAGGATACGGCGCGTACTACTGTTGCACCGGCGCTTACGAAGGTAACAAGACCGGTTTGGTCAATTGTTGCAATTTCTTCGTTGTCGCTTTCCCAATAATAATCCTGAATACTTGCGGCACCGACATGAACTAAAGAGGTTCCCTCGGGATATACCTTACAGCTAAGCTGTGCAGTTGTGCCTACCGCACCGTTAATGCTTGTATCGGAAAGCGCAAGGCTTGTAACAGGAATGTAGGAATAGGATACCCAAACAGAGTCGGTAAACTCATTTCCGAAATGGTCTGTTACGGTACAGGTTATTCTTCCGTAGCAAGCATTATTTGAGGTAGGAGTACACTTACCGTCGCTGCTTACGGAAATATCGGTTGTTGATGACTCCCACTTAACAGAAGCATAGGAGCCGTTGTTGGGATACAGTCTTACATTAAGGTCAAGCACTGCATTCTTGTAGCTTATACCCTCGCTGAGCACGCTTAAGTCATACTGATAGAATTCCTGAGTCTGCTCGCCGTCAAGATAAAGCTCTATCTTTTGGATATAATTATATTTTTGGAGTCCGTTATATGCCGCCTCAAGCTCTGCACACATAGCATCAACCTCATTTTGAGAGGAGCTTGCACGGTCAATCATATTCTGTGCCTTACTCATTGCGGCAGTAAAGGCTTCCCAAGAGTCAGGGTAGTAATTTGCACTGTTAAGAGCCAAATCGTTATACTGCTGAACGAGAAGCTGAAGGGCTGTATAGTTCGTTACAACATTTACTGCGCACTGTGCCGTATAGCCGCCGTCGTATGTTGTTGCATAAATGGTGCAGTCGCCGCCTTCCTTGAAGTAAACAACACCGTTTTGGTCAACAGTTGCAATCTCCTCGTCGCTGGAGGTCCAGAAAACATCTGTGCAGCTTGCACCGCCTGTCGGCGAGTCAGGCTTAACGGTAGCCTTTAGCTGACGGTCCTCGCCTATCTTACCGCCAACAATACTGTCGGTATCAAGAGTAATGCCTGTTGCCGCCTTTTTTGCAAAGGCAATATATACGCTGTCGGAAATTTCCGTGCCCATATAATCGGTAACGGTGCAGGTAATTTTTGCCGAGCAAGCCTTGTTTTCCAAGGGCGTGCATTTACCGTTTTTATCTACGGAAATATTTGGATTTGAAGATGACCATTCAATTTTGCTATACATAGCGTTTTTAGGATTAATCGAATAGTCAAAATCATAGCTATATTTCTTATAGCTTGTGGCAGAGCCAACATTAATTGTAACAAAATCGTCTTGCAGCGGAGTTTTATTTGAGCCAAGCACATCTACACCGGATATACCTACAAAGCCGCCTAACTTATAAAGAGCAATCAAAAGCTCACGGGCGTATGTATCGCAGGTGGTCTGAGAAGCCAATGGCTCATCGTAAAGAACATAGTAGGCAAGGTCAAGCCTATTCATATACTTTTTATAAAGCGCCGCATTTTCGGCAGTTCTTACAACTACTGTTTTATCGCAAAGCTTAACGATTTCGCGGAGATAATCCTTATCGGGATAAACTGTTACCTGACAGGTATCCATCACACCGTTATCGGCAGATACGCAGTAAAGCGTTGCAACACCGACATCATGCCCGGTAATTGTTGCATCTCTGTTGTCGTTATTCTTTGTTTTAACGGTAAATATGGATTCATCGCTGGAATACCAATTGCATTTGTAGCAGGCGGAATAGGTGCCGTCTGCCGATTTATCAAATGAAATATCGTGGTAAATATCCGCCTGCTTGCCGTTTACTAATTCAAATGAGGAAATGCTGTTTTTATTTTTATCCGTTATGATATTTTCGTTTACCGAGTTTTTGGAAACGCATACGGTAATAACATTTGAACGAACCTGACCGTCGGCAGATACTGCATAAACATTAAATGCGTCGGCATTTTCGTGACCTGACTTTTGCGTAATGGTTGCAGTATGGGTATCGCTGGAAATATCCTTTTCATAATAGCCGTTATCAACCACCCAGGTAAGATTTTGATTTGAAGCGTTTGACGGATAAACCTGAGCATTTATCTCGGCACCTAAGCCGAAATACTGTGTTCCGGCTTTAATTGCAACATAAGTGCACTGCTCACCGCCTACATCAACAACCACCGGGTCGCCGTTAATACTGCTTGCAATACCCTTTGCCGATGTAACATTTATTGAAATACTTTCAACGGGAATACCGTTAAATACCGTAAATTCCCTAATACGACTTGAAATCTCGTAAAAGCTTCCGTTTGAGAGGTAATAGCCTGTTTGCGCCCTTAAGGCAATTCGGCACTCGCCGCCGTTAAGCACAACATAGTGTCCCATTGAATCTATTGAAGCAAATTCGGTTTGGGCAGGATTTTCACTGTCTGCCCACAAATATGTAGGATTGCCCTCCTCGTCTTCACCGGAAACAAGTCCCCAGGTAATATAGAGGTTATCACCTTCGGCAACACGCTTTGGATAAATTGAGTAGGTGTAGTCGGTCTCCTGTCCCATTTCAAGATAGCTTTCGCCGATTATTTCCACATCTGAAATATATTTACCCGTTTTACCTGTTACGGTAATGCTGTATGACCGTTCAATATTATTAGCGGCAGATACGGCGTAAATGGTACACTTTTGGCTTGATAGATTGCCGAGAGAGCCGCCTGCATCTCTACCGGTAACTACGCCGGTTTTTTCGTCAACACTGGCAATAGAAGGGTCTGAGGAACGCCAGGTAATGTCGGTTGTATCGCCGTAGGAGGGAACAATATCAGTAATTTCAAGCTGAATTTGAGCTCCTTCTTTTACGGCATTTGCACCTGTTATATTGAAATCCTCAAGGGGCTTTGCCTCTACAACCGTAAAGGTAATTGTATCGTTATATGCAAATTGGAGAACAAGATTGGCAATAATCTTTACTGCAGTTGCGGTAAGCTTAACAGGGTCCGCAGTATCGCCCACAATGTCTGCAACTGCAAAGCAGGCGTCAAGCAAGGCGGCAAGAACATTTCTGTTCATATCTATACCGATATAATCAATAAGTATTCCTGCAAGCTTATCACTGTCGATTAACTCGCCGTTTACCTCATAGAAATAGTTAACAAGCTTAAGTATATTTTTTATTACCTGCTCACTGTCAGGGGAAACAACAATAGTAACGGTGCCCGGATTTTTAAAGGTTACAAGACCGGAATCGTTTACTGTTGCAACAACCTTGCCCTGCTCAAATACAGATGAGCTTTTAACCGAATACACGCAGCCGTATTCAAGCCTTACGGGAGTTGTTATCGCATAAAGCTGGCAGGTGGAGCCGACGGCAACAGTTGTATTAATCTGCGACTTGTTTGTAATATGGGTTCCGTTTGGTAAAAATGCTGCATACCATTCTTCGTTTTTCTGAACGCAGATACGCACAAAGTCGTCGGCAAGCATGGTGCCGTCTGAATCGTAAAGCTGAACATGAATGTTTGAATTGATATTATCAAGGTAGGTACGCAGAGAATCAACAAGCTCGCCCGAATAGGAATCTACCCATTCGGCAAGCAGAGAGTCGCTTCCGAAGGCGTCCTCTACCAGCTTACAGATAGCATCTGTATCCATGGTATCAACATCAACATATTCATTAAACAGCACCTTTTCAAGCGCCGTGGCCATTATTTTACCTACAAGAGGAATTGTCTTTACCTCATTATCGAGCCAGCTATGAATAACGGCGCCCTTTGAGGAGTCAAAGGCTTTTACTACGCCCTCTTGGGTAACATCAACAAGAGTGGGCGTTTCGCTGTACCACTTAATATAGCCGTTGTTTGGCATTTCGGTATCAATAAGATTATATGTCAGCTCAAGCTCCTGACCCTCAACCATATACTCAATATAATCTTCCTTAACCTCTGCCGTATCGTCCTTATATGTTGGAACGATGGTATTGGTTTCCTTGTAGAAAAGCTCTATATCGTGGTAGCCTTCTACGCCGTCGCCTGCAAATACCGACATTGCCGGAATAATTCCGGAAAATGCCATAAGAACAGCAAGCAAGCAGCTTAGTATTCTTTTTCTGACATTCCTTTTCATAATCTGCTCTCCTTACAATTTACTTGTTTTATTATAAAGATTATAATTTACAAAATTATACTATTATACATATTATAAAACATTTTTATACAGATTGCAATACTTGCGGATTATGCACAATTAACAAACTTTTAAGACTCATTTTGTCTAATATAACAAAAAAATTAATTATATACATATTTATAATTTTGAGGACACTATAAAAATTTTCTAATGCTTTTTGCCAGCTCCTCCTCTGATTTTATAAGTTGTAAAGCCGCGTCCTTTGCCTTGCCGTCTGCCTCGGTGTACTGATTAAGATATTGGCTCAGTGATTTTATGCCCATATTACAGTCGTCCATTATAAGCTCTGCCGCGGTACTGTCGCTTCCGTCTGCCGCCATCATAACGCTGATTTTCATTTTTGACATACCCTTTGCAACGGCACCGGGAGCCTTTCCTGCTTCTCCGTATTGAATCAGCAAAATGCCTATTTTTTCCTGAACCTGAGTGTGTCGGTCTTTTCCTGCATCAAGAAGCGATTTAAATTCATTGCTTTTTACATCGTCAACAACCTGCTCTATTGCCGAAATTGCCAGCTTTACTCCTTGGTCGCACTCCTTTAAAAGCTCAAGAGTATCGTGATTAGCGTCTGTTTTAGCTGCCATAATATCCCTTCCTTTTTTATTTTTACAGCATTATTTTTAGACAACAAAGCTAAAATATGCAAAAAATAATTAAAAGCCGACTGACAAATCAATCGGCTGAATTTACGAGATATTCACTTAATTTGTTAATCCTGCCCGGTAAAATCGGTATAGATTTGCTTTTGCGCTCCGTAGGGCGAATACTGCCAAAAATCCAAATGCTCGCAGGAGATAAAGTAATTCAGCGGCGACGGCGGCGCAACGGTATCAAATGTCTCTACAACAACAAGCTTAATTTTCATTTTTTCTTCAATTACCGATTTCACAAAAACAGATACCTGCTGCCCTACAAACAAATCCTCTCGCGGCTCTGCAAGGCCTGCAAGATTTGGAGCAAGCTCAATAAATACTCCGTATTCCTCAATGCTTCTGACTGCACCCGTAACAGTTTCCCCCGGCTGAAGCCGCGCGGCGTTTTCCTGCCATGTACCAAGAAGCTCCTTAAGAGAAAAGGTCAGCTTTTCCGGCTCTCTTTTTCTTAAAACGGTTTTAATTATTTCCCCCTCGAAAAGTCTTTCGTTAGGGTGGCTTATTCGTGAAACAGACAGCATATCAATGGGAATAAGTGCGTTTATTCCGGCACCTATATCTATAAACGCACCGAAGCGCTCAAGATGGGTAACTGCGGCGTCGATTATATCACCTGCGGTAAGACCTGACAAATACTCATTAATACACCTTTGCTGAACAGACCGACGGGAAAGCAGGGCAATATAGTTATTATAAATATCCTTTTCAAAGCCCATAACGCTGAAGCATACTCTTTTGTTTACCTTTGATATTAAGGCAATGTCGCGAACGGTTCCCTCCTCTATTCCCACTGCGCCCTCTGCTCTTGGAATTATTCCTCTGACTCCTCCCAGGTCGATATGTAAATTATGCTCCCTGTCGCACAGAAGCACCTTTCCCTCTAAAATATCACCGCTTACCATTGTTTGCCTTAACTGCTCTACCGAATCAAATCGCCGTGAAAGGCTTTCATTGCACCCCTCCGGATAGAATTTCATAACATCACTCTCTTTGCTTTCTGTTGTTTATTTAAATTATATGCCGGCTTTTTTGCCGTAATGACAAGGTCAAGGTGCAAGCATATAATAAATTCCGATAGTTAAAGCTATTAACAAGTATGTTAATATTTTCACAATATATAAATTAAATGTTGAAAATTCGCACAAAATTATTGTTATTTTATTGTCATTTTTATTATAAATGCAGAAATTATGCGTTAGATATTGAAAAAAATATTATTTAAGCATATTATTGTGTCAACAAATTGTTAAATAATTAACAAAATTTTACAAACCTTTGGAGGCATCAAAATGGTTAGAGAAATTATTGACAGTGTTGAAAAGCTTGAAGCCGAGCTTGCAAGAGTTCGGGAGGCTCAAAAAATCTTTTCAACATATACGCAGGAGCAGGTTGATAAAATCTTCCTTGCCGCTGCAAAGGCTGCAAATATGGCAAGAATTCCCCTTGCAAAAATGGCTGTTGAAGAAACAGGAATGGGAATTGTTGAAGACAAAATCATCAAAAATCATTACGCCGCAGAATACATTTACAACAAATATAAAAACACAAAGACCTGTGGGGTTATTGAGGAAAACAAGGCATTCGGCACTATGAGAATTGCCGAGCCTATCGGCGTGGTTGCCGCAGTTATTCCAACAACAAACCCAACCTCAACTGCTATTTTCAAAACACTTCTTGCTCTTAAAACGAGAAACGGAATTATCATTTCCCCTCACCCAAGGGCAAAGAAATCTACTGCCGAGGCGGCAAAAATCGTTCTTGAAGCGGCTGTTAAGGCAGGAGCTCCCGAGGGAATTATTTCCTGGATTGACGCACCCTCTCTTGAAATGACAAACCTTGTTATGAAGGAATCGGATATTATTCTTGCCACCGGCGGTCCCGGAATGGTTAAGGCGGCTTACTCAAGCGGAAAGCCTGCTTTAGGCGTTGGCGCAGGCAACACTCCGGCAATCATTGACGAAAGCGCAGACATTCTTAAGGCAGTTAACTCAATCATTCATTCAAAGACCTTTGACAACGGTATGATTTGCGCTTCGGAGCAATCCTGCATTGTTGATAAGAAGATATACAAAACAGTTCGCAAAGAATTCGAGGACAGAGGCTGCTACTTCCTTAAGGCAGACGAAATTGACAAGGTAAGAAAAACAATCATCATCAATGGTGCGCTTAATGCAAAAATCGTTGGACAGAAGCCTGTTACCATTGCGGCTCTTGCAGGAGTTAAGGTTCCGGAGGAAACAAAAATCCTTATAGGCGAGGTTGAAAGCGTTGACATCAGCGAGGAATTTGCTCACGAAAAGCTTTCTCCCGTTCTTGCAATGTATAAGAGCGAAAGCTTTGAGGACGCTCTTGCAAAGGCAGAGCAGCTTATTGCCGACGGCGGTTACGGCCACACCTCATCAATTTACCTTAACGAAACAACCGAAAGGGCAAAGATTGACGAATTTGCCGCCCGTATGAAAACCTGCCGTATTCTTGTTAACACACCGTCCTCCTTCGGCGGCATCGGCGACCTTTACAACTTTGACCTTGCTCCGTCGCTTACACTTGGCTGCGGCTCCTGGGGCGGAAACTCCGTATCGGAAAATGTAGGTGTAAAGCACCTGCTTAACATAAAAACCGTTGCTGAAAGAAGGGAAAATATGCTTTGGTTCAGAGCACCTGAAAAGGTTTATATTAAGAAAGGCTGTCTGCCTGTTGCGCTTGACGAGGTAGGCACCGTTATGGGCAAAAAGAAGGTATTTATAGTAACAGACTCCTTCCTTTACAACAACGGCTACACAAAGCCCATTACCGACAAGCTTGACGCTATGGGAATTACTCATTCAACATTTTTCAATGTTGCTCCCGACCCGACTCTCGCCTGCGCTAAAGAGGGCGTTGCACAAATTAATGCATTTCAGCCCGACTGCATTATTGCGGTAGGCGGCGGCTCCGCTATGGACGCAGCAAAGATTATGTGGGTGCTTTACGAGCATCCCGAGGTTGATTTCTTCGACCTTGCAATGAGATTTATGGATATTCGCAAAAGAGTTTACACCTTCCCGAAAATGGGCGAAAAGGCATACTTTATTGCCGTTCCCACATCGGCGGGTACAGGCTCTGAGGTTACTCCCTTTGCAGTTATTACCGATGAAAAATCCGGCACAAAATATCCCCTTGCAGACTACGAGCTTATGCCGAATATGGCTATTGTTGACGCAGATTTCCATATGAACGCGCCTAAGGGACTTACTGCCGCATCAGGTATCGACGCAGTTACTCACGCCCTTGAAGCATACGCTTCAATGATGGCAACGGAATACACAGACGGACTTGCTATAGAAGCTCTTAAGAACATTTTCGAATATCTTCCCAGAGCTTACGACAACGGTCCTAACGACCCTGTAGCAAGAGAAAAAATGGCAAATGCCGCCACAATGGCAGGTATGGCATTTGCAAATGCTTTCCTTGGTGTTTGTCACTCAATGGCACATAAGCTGGGCGCCTTCCACCACCTTCCTCACGGCATAGCAAACGCACTTATGATTGACTATGTACTTGAGTTCAACGCGGCAGAGGTTCCTGCAAAAATGGGCACCTTCAGTCAGTACGACTATCCGAAAACCCTTGCTCGCTACGCGCAGATTGCCGATGCTTTAGGTGTTAAGGGCAGAACCGACGAGGCAAAGCTTAAGGGACTTATCAAAAAGATTGATGAGCTTAAGGAGTACTGCGGTATTAAAAAGTGCATTAAGGATTACGGCGTTGATGAAAAGTATTTCCTTGACACGCTTGACGATATGGTTGAGCAGGCATTTGACGACCAGTGCACCGGCGCAAACCCAAGACTTCCGCTTATGAGCGAAATTAAGGATATGTACCTGCGCGCTTACTACGGAAAGTAAGAATAGTAATAATGCACGAATAATCACCGTGTTATTCGTGCAGCTTGCATACTTGAATAAACATTTGCCATAAATTATAATTAAACATAGGGGGTGTTCCAAATGGCAACAGTTATTGAAGAAAGAGAACACAAAAAATTTTACCGCGACGGCAACAAGCTTATTAAGGAATTTGATGAAGCCTTTACAAAAGCGGAGGTGCTTAACGAAGCGCTGAACACCGCAAGAGTAGAGGAAACGGGACTTAAAATTCCAAAGCTTCTTGATGTTAGAAAAACAGAAAACGGCTGGGCTATTACAAGAGAATACATTGAGGGCGAAACCCTTTCGGAGCTTATGAAGAAAAATCCCGAAAAGGAAGACGAGTACCTTGAAAAATTTGTTGACCTTCAGCTTGAAATTCACTCAAAGAAGGCTCCGCATCTTAACAAAATTAAAGACAAGATGCACGCAAAAATCAGTGCGTCATCATATGAGGCAACCCTGCGCTACGACCTGCACAACAGGCTTGAGGGTATGAAAAAGCACACCAAGGTGCTTCACGGCGATTACTGCCCTGCTAATGTTATTGTAACTCCCGACGGCGAGTACTACATTATCGACTGGGCACACGCTACTCAGGGCAACGCCTCTGCCGACGCCGCAAGAACATATCTTACCTTTAATCTTCAGGGCAAAAAGGATATGGCAGAAAAGTATCTTGACCTTTTCTGCAAGAAGGCGGATATTCCAAAGCAGCTTGTTCAGCAATGGATGCCTATTGTTGCTTGCAGCGAAAGCGTTAAGAATATTGAGGGCGAAAAGGAGCTTCTCGATTCTTGGGTAAATGTATTTGATTTTCAGTAAGAAGCCGCAAAAAAACCGCCGAAGCAATTCGGCGGTTTTTGTTTTTATTTATTTATTCGTTATCGGGCTCGTCAGGTATCTGGTCAACTCCGTTAACAGCTTCCTTAAGTCCCAAATCCTTTTTAATCATTGTAGTGGAAACGCCGGGAGTTCTGTCTAAAAATACAAGCTCGCAATAATCCTTAAGGTAATCGAACTTGTCGCTTCCTTTCCAGTCGCCGCCCATTACAACAGTATCAATATGATACTCCTTAACATCGTTAATCTTTTGCTCCCAGCTGTTTTCGGGGATTACCAAATCAACATAGCGGATAGCCTCCAGCATCTTTTTTCTTGTTTCGTAGGTATGATATGCTTTTTTGCCCTTGCCGGCATTAAACTCATCGGTTGAAAGGGCAACAACGAGATAATCTCCCATTGCCTTTGCTCTCTGCAAAAGTCTTATATGACCGTAATGAAGCAAATCAAAGGTGCCGTAGGTTAAAATTCTTTTCATAAAAATCACTGCCTTTCGGTATAGTAAATTAAAATCCTTTTAAAGCTAATTTGATTAAATCACATTAATGGTACAATGTCAACAAATTATTTTATTAAATCCTTTATAACCTCGCCTGCAATAATCAATCCTGCAACAGAGGGAACAAATGCGTTGCTTGCCGGTATCTGCCTCCTGCCCTTAAGCTCCTCGCCGCTGATTTCAACGGGAACTGCAGGCTCCTCCCTTGAATAAACCACCTTCAGCCTTTTTACGCCTCTTTTTTTAAGCTCGCGGCGCATTACCTTTGCCAAGGGGCAAACGGAGGTTTTGTATATATCGCTTACCTCAAAGCGAGTTGGGTCGGTTTTATTTCCTGCGCCCATACTGCTTATTATTGGAACTCCTGCCGCCTGCGCCTGAAGGGCAAGCTCAATTTTTCCGCTGACGGTGTCAATAGCGTCCACAACATAATCATACACGCTTAAGTCAAAATCCGACGAGCTTTCGGGCGAATAAAAGGCGTTGACGGCATTAACCTTTAAATCCGGGTTAATATCAAGCAAACGGCCTTTTGCCGCCTCGGTCTTAAGCTGACCCACCGTGCTTTCCAATGCAATTATCTGGCGGTTAATATTTGTTACGCTGACGGTGTCGTTATCAATAATATCTATTGCTCCTATTCCCGAACGGGCAAGTGCCTCAACGGTAAAGCCGCCTACACCGCCTACTCCGAAAACGGCAACTCTCGATTCGGCAAGTTTTTTCATAGCCTCCTTGCCGAACATCATTTGTGTTCTTGAAAATCGGTCTGCCATAGACTCACCTGCTTAAATGTAATACTCATCGGCGCCCAGCTGATTATTTTTGTCCAAAATATCCTGAAGGGTAATATTATCGAGATAATCGGTAATAACCTTATATAGACCTGTCCACACTGCAAGAGTCATACAGCTATCGCTTTTTTCGCATAAATTTTCTTCTGTTTCAAGGCAGGCAACAGGCGCAAGGCTTCCCTCGGTAATACGAAGCACATCGCCAACCGTATATTTTTCCGGTGATTTTGCAAGCATATATCCGCCCTGAAAGCCGCGGGAGGTACGAAGCACACCCGACCTGTTTAAAAGAGGAACAATCTGCTCAAGATATTTTTTGGAAATATTTTGACGCTGCGCAACATCCTTAAGGGCAACATAGCCGTCCTTTTGATTTTCCGCAAGGTCAAGCATAAAACGCAGAGCATATCTGCCTTTTGTAGAAATTTTCATTAAAAACACCTCTTAATGCTTTACTAATACCTACTATAGCATAGGTTTTATATGTTTTCAACATAAATCTGCCGCATTAAACAGATTTAGCTTCTTTACATTGACATTTTAATTAAATATTGTTATACTAAATAAGAATAATTATATTGTCGATTATTATATGAGGGTGTCGAGTATGAACAAAAATAAAGTACAGGTCAGAATTGGCGGCGCAAGCTATACTATTGTTACCGAGGACGACAGCGAATATGTTGAGGAGCTTGCAGAATTTCTTAACAACGAAATCCGTTCTATCTGCAATGCCAATCCTACTCTTTCAATAACTCAGGCGGCGGTGCTTGTTGCTCTTGACCAGGCAGACGCCTGCAGGAAAGCCTCTGCCGGTGCAGACAATCTTAGGGTACAGATTAAGGATTACCTTGAGGAAAGCGCAAGAGCTCGTATGGAGGTTGAGGTTGCAAGACGCGAGGTTGAGCGACTTAACCGCGAGATTTCCGACTTAAGAAACAGATTGGCAGACAAATAATTTTTTAGAAAGACAGCTTATGAAATTTGAAATTTTGGCTCCTGCGGGAAATCAGGAGTCACTGATTGCCGGTGTACGCAGCGGTGCAAACGCAGTTTACCTTGGAGGTTTACTGTTTAATGCCCGTCGCAATGCCGGCAATTTTAATGATGAAGAACTGAAAAAAGCAGTGCAATATTGCAGGCAAAGAGGAGTTAAGGTTTACCTTACCCTAAATATTTTAATCAGCGACGACGAGCTGGAGACTGCCTACGAAGCGGTTAAATCGGCTGTTGAGGCAGGCGTTGACGGATTTATAGTTCAGGATATAGGCGTTGCAAAAATGATTAAGACTCATTTTCCGCAGGTAAGAATTCACGGCTCAACCCAAATGAGCATAATGACTCCCGCAGGAGCACGGGCGGCGGAGGAAATGGGGTTTAGCAGAATAGTGCTTCCCCGTGAAATCAGCAGGGAGGAAATAGAGAAAATCCGCAATTCAACTGATTTAGAGCTGGAGCTTTTCGTTCACGGAGCCCTTTGTATGTGCGTTTCGGGGCAGTGCTATTTATCCTCGGTTTTAGGCTCGCGAAGCGGCAACAGAGGCTTATGCGCCCAACCCTGCAGACTGCCCTTTTCTCCAAAGGGAGATAAAAACGAATATGCCCTTTCTCTTAAGGATTTAAGCCTTATTGAGCACCTTAGCGAGCTTGATGGCATAGCCTCGTTAAAAATTGAGGGAAGAATGAAAAGGCCCGAATATGTCAGTGCCGCAGTTACCGCAGTAAAAAAAGCAATAAACGGCGAGTTGACAGAGCAGGATAGCTTTAGGCTTAACAGTATTTTTTCACGAAGCGGCTTTACAGACGGCTACTTTACAGGCAAGAGAGAGGATATGTTCGGTATTCGTCGCAAGGACGATGTGGTGGCGGCAAATGCGGTGCTTAAGGAAATAAGCCACGGCTACGACAACGAAAATCCCCTGCTTCCCATTGATTTAAGCTTTACCTGCCGAGCAGGAGAGCCTGCCGTGCTAAAGGCGCAGGCTATGGGAAAAGAGGTAACGGTTACGGGTGAAATACCCGAAGCGGCAATCAACAGGCCAATGACCGCCGAGTCTGTGGCGGAAAGGCTGAAAAAGCTGGGCGGCACGCAGTTTTATCCCCAAGGCGTTACTGCGCAGGTGGAGGACGGACTGATTTTGCCTGCCGCAAAAATTAACGAACTTCGCAGAAGCGCTGTTCAAAAGCTTGAGAACGCCCTTTGCGAAAGAGAATAAAGACAGCCGATACCGTATCTACCTATTACCCCGGGAAGCAAGGGAGAGGTTCAGT
>CALYNN010000025.1 GCA_945221685.1 uncultured Clostridia bacterium
GCATAATCCCGTAGGCTGCTACCGTAAAAAAATCAATGTCAGTCGGAGTCTTCTTTCCAAAAGAGCCGTTATTTGCTTTGAGGGCGTTGAGTCTGCCTTCTATCTTTATGTAAACGGCGAAAGGGTAGGCTATTCCGAATCAACCTTCCACCGCAGTGAGTTCGATATTACAAAGTATCTTGTTGAAGGCTCAAATGTAATAGGCGTTGAGGTTTACCGCTGGTGCACAGGCTCTTGGCTTGAATGTCAGGATATGTGGAGATTAGGCGGAATTTTCCGCGATGTATATATTTATACAACCGAGCGCGAGTACATAAGGGATTTTAAAATTGTTGCAAGGCCCGATGTTACTATGCACGACGGTACTGCCGAAATAACAGTAAAAACAAACGGAACCTACGAAAGCTTAAGCGTAGATATGAGCGTTTTTGACGCCGATGGATGTCAGGTGGCTCTTGACTGTCAGTATGCCGACGAGGACCACAACACAAAATTAAAGGCAATAGTTGCAAACGCGGTGCCTTGGTCAGCCGAAAATCCCTATCTCTACACAGTAGTCCTTACACTTAAAAATAACGGAATTCCCATTGAATATATCAGCCAAAAATTCGGCTTTAGAACCGTTGAAATTAAAGAGGGAATTATTCGAATTAACGGCGAAAGAGTAGTGTTTAAGGGCACTAACCGCCACGAGTTTGACTGCCGTACGGGCAGATATATTACCGAAGAGGTTATGCGCTATGATATTGAGATGATGAAAAAGGCAAATATGAATGCCGTAAGAACATCTCATTATCCCAACTGCCCGAGATTTCTTGAGCTTTGCGATGAGTACGGTCTTTATGTAATTGATGAAAACAATATGGAAACCCACGGCACCGGCTGGTCACAGATAGTAGGCTGCCCGCAGCTTCCCGGCTCCCGTCCCGAATGGGAAAAGGCTTGTATGGAGCGCATAAAGGCAACCTACAACAGAGATAAAAATGTAACAAGCGTTGTTTGCTGGTCCTTGGGTAATGAGTCTTTGGGCGGAGAAACTCCAAAGAAAATGTATAAATATCTTAAAAAGACCGACGATACAAGATTTGTTCATTTTGAATGTCATCGTGCTCCCGATGAAAAGGAGCTTTCCGATGTTCAGTCAAAAATGTATTACAGACCGAAGGAGTGCGAGGAGTACGCTCTCACACAGCGTGACGGCAGACCCTTTATTCTTTGTGAATACACTCATGCAATGGGTAACTCCTGCGGCTCAACCGACGAATACACAAGGCTTTGGGATAAATATCCCTGCCTGCAGGGCGGCTTCGTTTGGGACTGGGTTGACCAAAGCATAATGACTAAGGATGAAAACGGCAACGAATATCTTGCCTACGGCGGTGATTTCGGTGAAAATCCCCACGACGGTCATTTCTGCGGAAACGGACTTCTTTTCGGCGACAGAAAGCCAACCCCCAAGCTTGCGGAAATTAAAAAGCTTTATCAAAATGTTGATTTTAATGCTATCGACGCAAAAAAAGGCCTAATTGAGATTAAGAATAAGTTTATGTTCACAAACCTTAATGAATATGAGCTTTATTGGAGCCTTACCTCCGACAAGGGTGTTATTTGCGACGGAAGCCTTACCGTTGACCTTGAGCCCCACTGCAAAAAGGTTATTGACCTTGAGCTGAGCAAAATCAACAATACCGAATACTATCTCAACCTTGAGCTTCGTGTTAAGGAGGATACCTCCTGGTGCGAGGCAGGTCATATTGTTGCCGCCGAGCAGTTTGTAATTAACGAGTTTGAAAATACATATGATGAATTGGAAACTGAAGCACCGCTTATTGTTGACGATACCTACGGCTCATTAAGAATTATTTCCGACGATGTAAATATCCGCTTTGAAAAAAGAGAAAGAAATCAGCTTTATTCAATAAAGGTAGGCGGAGAGGAATTGCTTCAGGCACCAATGCGCCTTAATTTCTGGAGAGCCCTTACCGATAACGACAGAGGAAGTCGCGCAGGCTCCCGTTTAGGCTGTTGGCGTGACGCAGGCGATACTCCCGGAATTTACAATAATACAAAATGGTCAATCCAAAATTACAAAATTCTTGAGGGCGGAAAAAAGGTAGTAGTTGTTTCGGGTGCAGTAATATGCACTCAGCCTGAATGTAGGGCGCAGGTAATATATACCGTTACCTCAAAGGGAATGGAAATTGATTTGCAGTTTTCACCGGACGATACATTGCCGGAAATACCCGAGGTTTCGGTTTTGTTTGAGCTTCCTGCCGATTTTGAAAATGTAACTTATCTCGGCAGAGGTCCCGAGGAAAACTATATCGACCGTTGTAACGGAGCCTTCATCGGACTTTACAGCACAACCGTAAGCGAAATGTGGACCGAATATCTTAAGCCTCAGGAATGCGGCAACAGAACGGGAGTACGCTATGCAACCTTAACAGGTGACAAAAAGATTTTTTCTGTTGTTGCCCAGCCGCAGATGGAGTTCAATGCTTCGCACTATCTGCCGAAGGAGGTAGAGGACACTTGGCACCAAAAGGATTTACCTCCTGTAACCAAAACGGTTGTTCGCCTTATTGCAAGGCAGCAGGGCGTTGGAGGCTACGATAGCTGGGGCGCTCACTGTAACGAGATTTATAAAAATAAAACCGATAAAATTTACCGGCTTAAATTCCAAATAAGGTTTTGATTAAGGCTTTTTCAAGAGCTTTGTCATAGTAGGCTGTGCCATGCCTTTACATTACTATATATTTCCTTTGGCAAATTTATCTTGACTTTTTATTTTAAAAGTAGTATGTTTTAATTTGCATACGAAGGCGTGTGCAATTAAAATATGAATTTGAATAACAATAAGTGTTTTTCTTTTGAAAGACGCTTAAGGTGAACGAGAGAGGATTTTTATGAAATCTATAAAAGAATCTGCTATGACCTTTGCGGTCAAGGAAGCAGTAAAGTATGCCAGAAAGGACTTTAACAAAAACGCACCTAAAATTTTAAGCCTGCTTGAAATGGCAGATGTTAAAAAGGTTAACAGAAGCACCTACGCCGGCTTGCACAAGGTAATGTCAGACCCTGACAATAACTGGATGAGATTTGCAAAAAGCCTTGTTTGCGATACAAACGAGCAGGTGCTTGCAAAAATGATTCCTCCTATGATGAATGTTGCAATCAACAGCTATTCAATCAGAATGGAAAATATTGAAAAGCACGGCTGTAATGTGCCTTGGGCAATTCTTATGGACCCCACCGCAGCCTGCAATCTTAGCTGTAAGGGCTGCTGGGCGGCAGAATACGGCCACGAAAGCTCCCTTTCCTATGATGATCTTGCAAGAATTATCAGTCAGGCAAAGGAGCTTGGCACCTATATGTATCTCTATACAGGCGGCGAGCCAACTATGCGCAGAGCCGACCTTATGAGGCTTTGCAGAGAAAATCCCGATTGCGTCTTTATGAGCTTTACAAACGGCACTCTTATTGACGATAGCTTTGCAGACGAAATCGGCGAGGTAGGAAACTTCTTCCCTGCGTTTTCCATTGAAGGCTACGAGGAGGAAAACGATTTTCGCCGCGGTGAAGGCACCTTCAGCAAATGCACCGCCGCTATGAAAAGACTTAAGGATAGAGGAATTCCCTTTGGCGCTTCCCTTTGCTATACAAGCAAGAATACCGATGTTCTTGCCTCTGACGAGTATATGGATTGGCTTATTGAGCAGGGTGTTAAATTTGCGTGGTTCTTTACATATATGCCAACAGGCAACGGCGCAGTAACTGACCTTATGGTAAGTCCTGAGCAAAGGGCACTTATGTATAAGAAGATGCACGAATGGAGAAAAACAAAGGCAATCTTTGCCCTTGATTTCTGGAACGACGGTGAGTATGTTCAGGGTTGTATTGCCGGCGGTCGCCACTATTTCCATATTAATTCAAACGGTGATTGCGAGCCATGTGCATTTGTTCATTATTCTAATGTTAATATTAAGGAGTGCTCTGTGCTTGACGCCCTTAAGAGCCCTCTGTTTATGGCTTATAAGAGAAATCAGCCGTTTTCAAACAATATGCTTCGTCCCTGTCCGGTGCTTGATAATCCCGGTGCAATAAGCAAAATGGTTAAGGAATCAAATGCTTATTCAACGGAAATGCAGCATCCCGAATCTGCCAACGAGCTGTTTGACAAAACCATTGCCGCCGCAAAGGCGTGGAAGGTTAAGGCAGATGAGCTTTTCGACCGTGACGAATATATTACAAAGCATGTTAAAGACGAAAATATGTATAACTACGAAAAGCCGGACGAGGAAAGAGAATTTTCCGAATTTGAGAAAACAGAGGCGTAGTAAGCAAAACAAGCAAGGCTGTCGTATGGCAGTCTTGTTTTTATAATAATTTTATTGCAGGAGATTTTATGAATACACCGCTACTTATTGTAATGATAATACTTGTGCTTTTCAGCAGCTTTTTTTCAGGTGCCGAAACCGCCTTTTCTTCTCTTAACAAGGTAAAGCTTAAGGCAATGCGCAGGGAGGGAAAAACAAATAAATCAATAGAAAGAGCACTTGAATTAGCGGAAAACTATGATGTTGTGCTTTCAACCGTGTTAATCGGCAATAATATTGTGAACATTGCCTGCACCTCTATTGCCACCTTGTTCTTTACGGGAATACTTGGTGATAACAGCGATTTGGGAGCAACGGTATCAACGATTGTAATGACCGTTGTTGTGCTTATTTTCGGCGAGGTTACGCCTAAAACCATTGCAAAGGAAAAGGCGGAAAAGGTAGTAATAATTATTTCTCCGATAGTAAAATTTTTTATTGTAATCTTCACACCTCTTAATTTGTTTTTCCGCGGCTGGAAGCTGCTGATGAATAAGATTTTTAAAACAGGCAAGGCAGATACCGTAACGGAGGAAGAGCTTAAAACATATGTTGACGAGGCTCATACAGGCGGAGAAATCGACGAAAACGAAAGCGAACTTATTCACTCATCTATTGAGTTTGACGATATAGATGTGGGTGATATTCTTGTGCCGAGAGTTGATGTTGAGGCGGTTGATAAATACGCTCCGCTAAGCGAAATCGAAAGAGTATTCAACACAACGAATTTCAGCCGACTGCCTGTGTATATAGGCGACATAGATAATATCGTCGGTGTTATTCACGAGCGAGATTTTCAGGCGGCGAGAAAAAGAAACCTTAAGTCAATACGCACCGTGCTGAAGCCTGTTCCTCTTGTTTCACCCGATACAAAAATTTCAAAGCTTTTGAAGATTTTTCAAAAGAACAAAACCCACCTTGCCGTTGTAATCGATGAGTTCGGCGGAACCGAGGGAATAGTAACTCTTGAGGATATATTAGAGGAGCTTGTGGGCGAAATTTGGGATGAGCACGATGAGGTTGAATACGATATTGAAAAAATATCCGACAACGAATATATCGTTCAGGGCAGTGCCTCCATTGATGATTTTTACGAATATTTTCATATATTCAGGGAAGAAAAGGAAATTTCTACCGTAAACGGCTGGGTAATGCAGAATATTGATAAGATTCCCGAGGTGGACGATACCTTCGAAAAGGACGGACTTATTGCCCGTGTTCTTACCGTGGACGGCAGAAGAGCGCAGGATATAAAGATAACAGTTAAGGAAAATGAAAATGATGTTCAAGCTGAGGAATAAAACCGCACCTTACGACTATATTATAGTAGGCTTGGGAAATCCCGGAGCAAAATATGAAATGACTCGCCATAATGCAGGCTTTCTTGCACTCGAGCTGCTTGCAATGGAGGAAAGCAAAAGCATTAAAAGGCTTAAGTTTCACTCCCTTGTGTGCGATGCCGAGCTGTGCGGAAAACGCTGCTTGCTTATGAAGCCCCAAACTATGATGAACAACAGCGGCGAGGCAGTGGGCGAGGCGGCTAAATTTTATAAAATACCTGCCGAAAATATTATTGTAATTTATGATGATGTTTCACTTGATGTGGGTCAGCTGAGAATTCGCAGAAAAGGCTCCGCCGGCGGTCACAACGGAATAAAAAGCATTATTGCCCATCTTGGAAGCGAGAGCTTTCCGAGGGTTAAAATAGGCGTGGGCAAAAAGCCTAATCCTGAGTATGACCTTGCCGCCTGGGTGCTTGGTAATTTTCCAAAGGATCAGCAACCCGATTTGAAAAAAGCACTTGAAAATTCCACCCAAGCAGTAAGGCTTATTGCAAAGGGCGAAATTGACAGGGCTATGAATTTATATAACTCTTAAAGGGGCGTAGATAGGTATGTCCTGCTTTTCAAACGAATTTAATAAAAGCGAAGAATTTTTGAGCCTCAGCCGAAGCATAGATACCCTCTCTGCTCCGGTTGGGGCTATCGGTCTTTCCGATGTTACAAAATGCTTTGCGGTTCATTCAATATGCGAAAAAGGCGACAAAGCCTTTGTTATAACTCCCGACGAGGCAACCGCCGTAAAAATTCACGAATGCCTAAGCGAGCTTCAGCAGGGAGTTTTGCTTTATCCTGCAAGGGAATTTACCTTTGTAGAGGTTGCAGGCGTAAGTCGTGAATTTGAGCATATAAGGCTGGGCGTGCTTTCGCGAATACTACGCGGTGATTACAGCGCAGTTGTTATGTCTGCCGCCGCCGCATGCCAATATACTATGCCTCCTCAAATTCTTGAAAAATGCAGCTTTTCAATCAGCCTAAACGATACCGTTAATCTTGAAGAGCTTCAGAAACGGCTGATTTTTGCAGGCTACTCACGGTATGAGCAGGTGGAGGGTACGAGTCAGTTTGCGGTACGCGGCGGTATTATAGATGTATTTCCTCCTTATCTTGATGAGCCTGTAAGAATTGAGCTTTGGGGCGACACGGTTGATACCGTCAGCTCCTTTGATATTTACACCCAAAGAAGAACGAAAAGTCTTGAAGGCGTAAGCATTACTCCTGCAATGGAAATTCTCGTTGAAAATAAAGCTGCCCTTGCAGATAAAATAGACGCCCTTGCCAAAGGCCTTAGGGGCAAAGCAATAAAGGCAAGGGAAAAGCTTTTTGCCGACAGTGAGCGTCTGCGACAGGGTATATCCCTAAACTGCCTTGATAAATATTTGCCTATTATTGATTGCTCAAAGGGTATATTCGACTATCTTGACGGCAGGCTTTTTGTATTCGAGAGCGCGCGGATAAAAGAAAAGTGTACCAAGACGGATAAGCTTAATCTTGAGGAGCTTAAATGGTTTGTTGAGGACGGAACGCTGTGTAAAGGGCTTGACAAATTCAGCCTTGATTTTGACGAGCTTACCCGAGCCTATCAAAAATATTGCGCAATATATCTCGATTCTCTGCCGAGGGGTAGCTTTGATACTCCGGTAGGCCATCTTTCAAGCTTTACCGTTCAAAGCTTTAATGCCTGGAACGGCACCTTAAGTCAGCTTAAGGAGGAGCTTTTCGCCCTTACCAAGAGCGGCTATACCGTTTGCATAATGGCAGGCACAGCAAGAGGCGGACGGGCGCTTTGCGACGATATAAACGAAATGGGCTTTCACGCGGTGTTTTACGAAAAACGACCTGAAAGGCTTCAGCCAAGGGCGGTAAATATTCTTTGCGGAACCATTTCTGCAGGCTTTCAGTTCAGCCAAATAAAGCTTGCCGTTATTACCCACTCAAAAGCCTCGCAAGGCTCTAAAAAGCCTAAAAGGGCAAGCTCCGGTAATTCAATCCATTCTCTTGACGAGCTTACAGTCGGTGATTATATTGTTCATAATATTCACGGCATCGGAATATTTGAGGGTATTCACGCCCTTGAAATTGACGGCGTAAAAAAGGATTATATTAAAATCAGCTATGCCAAGGGCGACACCCTTTATGTGCCTGTTACCCAGCTTGATTTGGTATCAAAATATATCGGTCCCCGCGAGGACAGCCGAGTAAAAATCAACAGGCTCGGCACAGGCGACTGGAAAAAAACAAAGGCAAGAGTTCGCGATTCCGTTAAGGATATGGCAAAGGAGCTTATTGCCCTTTACGCCAAGCGAATGAGCACTAAGGGCTATGCTTTTTCCGAGGACACCGATTTACAGCGCGACTTTGAGCTTCGCTTTGAGTACGAGGAAACAGAGGATCAACAGCGAAGCAGCGAGGAAATTAAGCGCGATATGGAAAAGCCGGTGCCTATGGACCGACTGCTTTGCGGTGATGTAGGCTTCGGTAAAACAGAGGTTGCCCTGCGCGCCGTGTTTAAGTGTATAGGCGACGGAAAGCAGTGCGCAATTTTAGTTCCTACCACCGTGCTTGCAATGCAGCATTTTCAAACCTGTAAAAAAAGAATGGAGCCTTTTGCAGTCAATGTTGAAATGCTGTCGCGGTTCGTAAGTCCGTCAAAGCAGAGGGAGGTTATAAAAAGACTTGCCGAGGGTAATGTTGATTTGCTTGTAGGCACCCATAAGCTTTTAGGTAAAAATATTAGGTTTAAGGATTTAGGACTTCTTGTTATCGACGAGGAACAGCGCTTCGGCGTTGCTCAAAAGGAAAAGATAAAGGAAAAATTCCCCAAGGTAGATGTTCTCACCCTTTCCGCAACGCCTATTCCCAGAACGCTGAATATGGCAATGAGTGGAATAAGAGATATGAGCCTCATTGAAGAGGCTCCGGGTGAGCGTCACCCTGTTCAAACCTATGTTGTTGAGTATGATAAGGAAATAGTAACCGAGGCTATGGAGCGAGAAATTAATCGTGGCGGCCAGTGCTACTATCTGCACAACAGCGTTGAAACTATTGAGCATAAGGCAATGCAAATAAAAAAAGCACTTCCCGACGCAGTTGTAGGAATTGCCCACGGTCAAATGAGTGAGGAACAGCTTTCAAAGGTTTGGAGTCAGCTTATTGACGGTGAAATAGATATTCTTGTTTGCACAACGATTATAGAAACGGGAGTAGACGTTCCTAACTGCAACACACTTATTATTGAAAATGCCGACAGGCTTGGTTTGGCTCAGCTTCACCAAATCAGAGGCAGAGTCGGCAGGTCTGCCCGACGGGCATACGCATATTTTACCTTTACTCGAGGCAAGGAGCTTACCGATGTAGCATATCGCAGGCTGGAAGCCATAAGAGAATATACCGAGTTTGGCTCAGGCTTTAAAATTGCTATGCGCGACCTTGAAATAAGAGGCGCAGGCTCTCTTTTAGGCAACAAGCAGCATGGTCATCTTGAAGCGGTTGGCTACGATATGTATCTTAAAATTCTTGAAGAAGCCGTTAAAATGGAAAAGGGTGAGCTGACCGATGAGGAGGTAGAAAAGGATAAGGAATGTCTTATTGATATTTCTATTGACGCTCATATTCCCGAGGATTATATTTCTTCAACTGCCCAACGCCTTGAAATGTATAAGCGCATTGCAAATATTAAAAGCGAAAGCGACGCAAACGATGTTTACGACGAGATTAAGGACCGCTTCGGCAATCCTCCTCCCACCGTGTTCGGGCTTATTGAAATTGCACTTTTGCGCAACACTGCGCTGGAGCTGGGTATAACCGATATTGTTCAGCGAAATGGAGCCCTGCTGTTTTACTGCCCTAATCCTAATTTGAGGACAGCCGCAATACTCAATGCCTTTATGAAGGGCAGAGTAAGCCTTTCGGCAGGCAAAAAGCCTTATATTTCCGTTAGGCTTGATACGGCAAACGAGTCTATAATCGAAACAATGTCCCAAACCCTTAAGCTTATGAAGCAGGCAGAGGAAGAGGAGAAAAAAGGCTAATATCTTTTTTTATCGTAATTGTTGAAAATATTTGCAAAATATGGTAGAATATTTAAGATATATTAGTATAATAAGTTACAACTGTTCATTATTAATGGAGATAGAGTAATATGAAGCGTAAAGGATTAGTTCTAATTTTATCGGCACTTTTAGCCTTTACGGCAGCTTTTGCCGTAAATATTTCTGCTGTTCAAAGCAACAGTATTGTTGCCTATGCCGCAAGCCTTACGGCTCCGTCGGTAACGGTAAAAAGCGCGTCCTATAATTCTGCAAAATTAAGCTGGAAAAAGGTAGGCGCCGCTAAAAAATATATCGTTTACCGTTCAACTAAAAAATCAAGCGGATATAAGGCGGTAAAAACGATAACGAAGAATTCAACGGTAAGCTTTACCGATACTAAGCTCACCTGCGGCAAAACATATTACTACAAGGTGGCGTCGGTAAACGGAAGCAAAAAGAAATATTCCTCTGTTAAAAGTGTTAAAATTATTCCTCAAACTCCATCAAGCTTTTCCGTATCAACCTCCAAATGCGGCTATAATACTGTTAAATATTCTGTGGTAAGCGGAGCTTCAGGCTATCAGGTTTATTATTCCGCTCAAAAAAACGGAACATATAAATGCATAAAAACAACTACGGCAAAAAGCTATTCTCATAATATAGGAGCGGGCAAAGCAGGCTACTATAAGGTGAGAGCGTACAGAACCATAAACGGTAAAAAGGTTTATTCAGCCTTTTCCGCCGTTAAGGGCAAAACAGCTATGAAGCATAGCTTTGAGGCTTACTATGTAACCAAGGAGGCGACCTGCGCTACTGCCGGTCAAAAGGTTGCTACCTGCAAAACCTGTGGAGCAAAGAGCGTTGCGTCTATTCCTGCCGACCCGATTTTTTATGACCACGAATATACTGATTATACCGTAACCACCCTGCCTACCTGTACCGCAAACGGAATTGAAACGAAAACCTGTAAGCTTTGCGGCAAAAAGGTAAACCGCGGCATTGCGCCTTTGGGTCATGATTACGGCGAATATACGGTAACTACGGCGGCAACCTGCGAGGCGGCAGGTGTTGAAACCTCTTATTGTAGCAGGTGCGATTCTACCCAAACAAGAGAGACTGCGGCAACAGGTCATAGCTGGCAGCAGGTTTATACAGTTGATATTAAGCCAACATGTACCAAAAGCGGAGTTCGTTCAATTCATTGCGATAACTGCTCGCAGGTTAAGGATGAGGAGTCTATTGACTCGTTAGGTCATAGCTATACCGGCGCAGGTGTTCATCAGAAGGGTGAAACACATAGTCGTTCCTGCATAAACTGCGGCACACTTAGTCCCGAAACAGAGCCGTGCGAATATAATTATACAATACTGAAGGAGCCTTCAAAGAAGGAAGCAGGCTTAGGATTATATACCTGCAGATATTGCTCGAACAGCTTTGAGGTTGCCATTGATAAGCTTAACTGCGAACATCCTAATAGCAGTATTGTAGAAATAAACGTAAAGAATCCAACCTGTACTGAAAAAGGCTATACAGGTGACCAATACTGTAATGATTGCAATAGTATTACTACTCCCGGAACAGAAATCGAAGCCTTAGGACACAACTATGAATCCGTAACAGTTCCTGCAAGCTGTACCCAACAGGGATGCGTGAAAGATGTTTGCACTCGTTGCGAAAGTGAAGTAATAAATGAATATCTTCCTGTAATTCCTCATACTGTTACCCAAAGCTATGCTTTTAATGATACAGGTGAGTTCTGCTACATTTGCGAAAGCTGTCAGGGCAAAATTCCAACAACGATTTGCACAATAAATCTTAACGATGCCGAAAATATAAATTATCCCGGTGTTGCAGAGTATAACTCCTTAACCAATAAGCTTGTGCTGACAGGCTCTGCTCTTGTTACGGGCTTTGAGCTTGAGGGCGACACATCTGTTTCAATTACCGTAAATGCAACTGCTGATACGGAGGTTAAGCTGTGCGGTGTAAATATTACCACCGAAGCCGCCAACTGTATAAAGACAAATAATAAAGCGGCGATAGATGAAGCCACAGGCTTGAAGCCGTCGGTAACCGTTTCTGTTTCTGCTAAGGACGGCACGGTTAACACCCTAACTGCCAATACATCGGGAAATGCTATTGACAGCGAAACCAAGCTTATCTTAAAGGGACACGGCGTTTTGAATGCAAATACAACATCTACTGCAATAAACTGTATTGCAAAGCTTGAAATTAAAAATCTTACCCTTAATATTACCTCCGGCAACAGAGGTATAGATACAAAAAATCTTATACCTATGCTTGATGTTAACGGCGATCCCGTAACCGATACCAGCGGAAATCAACTCTATGACGAAGAGTTTTACAACATAGAGTTCGGAGCAAATGCCATTGTTACAGTTAATTCTTATGACGACGGTATTCGTTGTAAAAATATGACCTTCGGCATTGTCGATAAAGCCTTGGGCGATACGGATTCAACCGTAACAATCGTAAGCACGGTTGGCGACGGAATTCAAGTTGAGGGTAAAACAGGTATTGCTATGAACAGCGGTGTTTTAACAATAACCGCCGGCAAGCGTGCGTTTAACTGCGCAAGCAATCTGCTTGTAATCAATACCGATACCGATGGAAAACCCTTGGGAAGCTACACCGTAATTTCCTGCACAGAGGAATTCAAGCCGTAAAGCAAAGCTTACTAACAACAAAGATAATCAAAACAGCCGACACAGTTTATGTGTCGGCTGTTGCTTTTTAAACGGTTAGATTAGGGTATATTTATTATTTTGCAGTTAAGCTCCCTTGCATATTTTAACTCGTGGGTAACTGCCAAAACGGTTTTCCCGCTTGTTATTTCGTTAATGAGCCTTATTGCCTTTTTTATGTTTTCTTCATCAAGACCTGCAAAGGGCTCGTCAAAAATATACAAATCTGCCTCCTTTGCCAATGCTCTTGCTATCGCTGCTCTGCGCTTCATTCCGCCGCTTAGCATTGACGGGTATTTGTCCGAAGCCTCGGCAATACCTAATGAGGATAATAAATAGTCTGCCTTGCTGCTTTTACAAAATAAATCAATGTTACCCTTAACGGTTTTAAACGGAAGCAGTCTGTCCTCCTGAAAAACCGCAGATACACTTTTTGCTGAATTTATTACTTCGCCGTCGGTTGCTCTTTCAAGTCCTAAGGCAAGCCGAATTAATGTAGTTTTTCCCGTTCCCGAAGCACCGTAAAGGCAAACTCTTTCGCCGTCCTTAATTTCAAGGCTGAAATTTTTAAGTACTTTGCGATCGCCGTATGAGAAGGAAGCATCTTTAAATTCTATCATCGTTTTTGTTCCCTCCAAACAAGCATAAGCAGATTTTCAAAAAACAGACTTAAAAGCACCACTGCCAGCGTAACTGCAAATACCTGCTCATAATTTATTCCCGACTTTGCTGAGGAAAGCATTGCTCCAAGTGAGCCGGTGGGGCTTGAAATAACCTCTGCGGCAACGCCTGTCTTCCACGCAATACCAAGGCCTGTAATACAACCTGCTCGAAGCTGTGGCGACATCAGCGGTAACCGAACCCTAAAGATAATATCGGTCTTGCTCATTCCAAACACCCTTGCCGCTTCAATAAGCTTTTCGTCCGTTGCTTTAAGTCCTGCGTCGGTATGACTCCATATTATCGGTAACACCATAATAAATGATATAAACGATGGCAAAATGCCTGACGGTATCCACAGCCACGCAAGAATTATGAATGCGGCTACGGGTACGGTTCTCGTTAGGTGTAGCAGAGGAGCGGACAGGCTTCTAAAAATAAAGAAGCGGTGAGACAAAATTCCCCCTGCAATGCCGATTATTACGGCAAATAAAAAGCCTGTAAGAATATGTAAAACGCTGATTAACACCGTTTGCCAAAACTGAATATTACCGCAGTTATCAAAAAAAGCAGAAAAGGTCTCGGCAGGAAGCGGTATCTTAAGCATCAGCCTTTTGTTAACCGCCGCGGCTCCCAAATGCCACAGGATTATCCAAAAAATAACGGAGCCCACCGCAAGGGCGGGCTTTGTAAATTTGTTTTTCATAAGTTATTCGTACCAGAAATTATCGTCGGGAAGTGCTCCGCCAACAGAGGTTGGGTCTGCCGTGTAAAGCACATTAAGATAACCCGAAAGCTTTTCCTTCATTTCACTGCCTGTTACAAAGCAAAGATTGCAGTGGGGTATTGCCGCTTTTGCAACGGCTACTGAGGGAACTATTGCATACTTTTCGCAAAGCTGTGCAGTGCCGTCAAGGTCATCCTCGGCGGCTTCTATTGATTTCTCGTAATCCTTAAGAAACGCCTTAACAGCCTCCGGATGCTGCTCAATAAATTCCGTTCTTGCAACAACACATCCCATCATAAGCTCGGACTCGGTGCCTGTTTTTTCCCATTCCTCTGTTAAATCCAGCGCTTGAACAGAGCCCTCGTATTTGCCCGTAATGGTAGAAGCAACAGGCT